>JAGTVE010000254.1 GCA_018224485.1 Thioalkalivibrio sp.
AGCCGGCCTTTGGCATGCGCCTGGAGAGCGAGCAGCTGCGTCAGGCGGTGCTCGACGCGCTGCCTGTGCAGATCGCGGTGCTGGACGCGTCGGGTCGGATTACTGCCGTGAACGAGGCCTGGCGACGTTTCGCGCGGGACAATGAAGGCGATGCAGCCCTTGAGGCCGGCATCGGCCTCAATTATCTCGAGGCCCACCTGCGTTTCGCCGATGATGATCCGGATAGAATCGGCGAGCAGGCCTGCGACGGAATCCGGGCGGTGCTCAGCGGAGAGCGGCCGGATTTTTCCCTCGAATACCCCTGCCATCATCCGGAGCATCCGCGCTGGTTTCTGATGACGGTGGCGCCCCTCAGCGACGGCAGACGCGGCGTCGTGGTCGCACACCTGGATATCAGCTCGCGGGTGCTCGCGGAGCAGGAGAACCGGCGGCGCAGGGAAGAGGTCGCTCACCACGCGCGCCTGAGTTCAGTGACTGTTCTTGCGGGCTCGCTGATTCACGAACTGGCACAGCCCCTCGCCGCCATGAGCCTTTACGGCGAATCCCTGATGACATTGGGAGAGCAGGACCCGATGGATCGCGAGCAGGTGCTGACGACCTTGAGGGAGCTGCGTGCGGAAGTCGGTCGCGCCACTGGTATCGTGGCGGGTCTCAGGCATTTCATGCGCCGGGGCGAGTTGGACACGGAAGTCTGTGAACTTGAGCAGCCGATCCGCGAGGCCTTCAGGCTCGTGATGCCACTGGCGCGCCGAAAATCGGTGCGGATTGAGCTCGATCTCCCGCCGGAACCGGTGTTGGTGCAGGTGAACCCGCTGCAGATCGAACAGGTGCTGGTCAATCTGGTTTGCAACGGGATCGAGGCCATCGACCGCGCTGTTTCCCCGGAACGATGGATCAGCATCCACCTGCGCGCGACGAAAGGGCTGGCCACCGTGACCGTAATCGATTCCGGACCGGGACTCCCCCCGGAGTGGGTCACGCGCATCTTCGAGATCTTTGAAACCGAAAAGAACACCGGAATCGGCATCGGACTCGCGGTCTCGCGAAGCATCGTGGAGGCGCATGGCGGCAGGCTCTGGGCCGAACCCGACGGGGCACCTGGAGCCGTGCTGCGCTTTACCGTTCCACTCCGACCCGACGAGGCCTACTGATGAACAAGTCGCCGGCGGTGATCCTGCTTGACGATGACCCCTCGATGCGCCGCTCCCTGTCGCTCGCGCTTACACTCGCGGGGTACGAGGTTCAGTCCTATGCCTCCGCCGGGGAACTCTTCGAGGCCCTGGATCCCGCGCAGCCGGGATGCCTGCTGCTGGACCTGAAGATGCCCGGCCTCGACGGGCTGGAGGTCCAGGAAGAGCTCCGGGAAAGGGGCTGCATGCTGCCCGTGATCTTCATTTCGGCCTTCGCCGACATCCCCAGCACCGTCCGGGCGATGAAGGCCGGGGCCGTCGATTTCGTCGAGAAGCCCTTCTCGCGGGATGCGCTGGTGTCCAGGATCGAGGAGGCCCTTGCCCTGGATCGACGCCAACGGGATCACAACGGGCGGCGAACCGACATTGGGGAGCGGGCCCAGCAGCTCACACCCCGGGAATTGGAGGTGATGCGATTCGTCACCGTGGGCCTCAGTAACAAGGAAATCGCCCGGGAACTGGGTATCAGCCCGCGTACCGTCGAGAAGTATCGCGCGCGGGTGATGGAAAAGATGCGGGCGGAGAGCATCGCCGATCTTTGTCAGATGGCCGCGATCCTGCCGGACATGGCGATACCGGACCAGGACTCCTTGGGCAGCGCTTGAATGCGGTTGGCAACGGTCCGGATTGCTCTCCGGCCTCAGGCCGATCTGCGCACGAGGTTCGGAGTGCCGTCGATGATCGCGGCCGCCGCCGCCTTCTGCCCGCTCTGCACCGCCGCCTCCAGAGTGGACGGCAGACCCTGGGCGCAGAAATCGCCGGCGAGGTAGAGGCCGGGGAGCGGGGTCCGGATAGCCGGGCGTCGGTCGTCCAGCCCCGACCGGGCGTCGAGCGTCGCCATCTTTTCACAGATCACGCGACCCTGCTCCGGCTGGCCGAGTCCGGGGAAGGTCTCGGCGAGTTCCCGCCCGACCCGCTGCCAGCGGGTGTCGGCATCGGGCATCGGGTACTCCTCGGCCGCGGAAATCACAACCGCGAGCCTATGGGGATCCCCGACCAGTCGCCGCGGCAGTAGCCACTGACCGTGCTGGTCCAGCAGTCCGGTCAGCGGTGGCAGTTCGGGCAGGGCCTCTGCGTAGCGCAGGTACACGGTGCAAATGGAGCGCGCGCCCAGTTCGACGAGGTCCGCGCGCAGTGCGTCGAGCACCGGCAATGCCGGCAGCAGGCGTGCGGCCGATCGTTGCGCGGTGGCAAGGACCACCTGGCCGGCGGCAAGGGTTTCACCGTCCTGCAGGGTCAGGATGAAGCCGTCCTCGCCGCGGGCCTCGATGCCCCGGACCCGCGTGGACAGGCGTATCGTCGCACCCAGCGTCCGCAGCTGCTGCAGGGCCGGTTCTGCAAAGAGCTCGCCCAGCGGCCGGCGCGGGATTAGCAGGCGCGCGGGGCCGTCACCGGCCAGCAGGGTCTGGCGCAACACGTTCTGAAAGACCCGGGCCGAGGCATGCGCCGGCGGCGTGTTCATCACGGCGAGGCACAGCGGTTCCCAGAATCGTTCCCTCAGCCCGTCGGGCTGGGCGTTTGCCTGCAGCCAGTCGGTCACCGACCGGTCCCGGGTCAGCGGACGATGCAGCATCCTCCAGGCACCGAGCAGGCCGAGAAGGCGCCGTGGCGGGCTCGCGTCCCGGGTTGCCTCGTACAGTGCGGCGCCGAGGTCGCGGGTACGGGTGGACCGGGGAGCCAGCAGGAAGCTCTCGGGGGTGCCATCGGACACGCGCCTTCGCATCAGCAGCCGGAACGGCACCGGATGCAGCGCGAGGATCGGGTTCACCCCCACTGCGCGCATCTGCGACAGCGCATGACGGCAGGCCCCGACCAGGATGTGCTGGCCGTTGTCCAGCCGCGCCCCGTCGGTCTCGACCGTCCGCGCCCGGCCGCCTGCCGCGGCGGCGGCCTCGATCAGCGTCACCCTGCGTCCCGCTCGTGAAAGGACCAGCGCGGCGGTAAGCCCCGCCCAGCCCGCCCCGATGACCGCGATGGGATGTTCGCTCATTTCGTCTGCCGCGCGGTGCGCCACGCGATCCAGAGCTTCCGCAGCGGGGTCAGGCGGATCCGGTGCTCGAGGACACGGTAGCCGTCGTGCTCGATCTCGTCGAGCAGCGTCCGGTAGATCGCGGCCATGATCAGGCCCGGCCGCTGAGCGTGGCGGTCCTCGTCGGGCAGGTGGGCGAGCGCCCGATCGTAGTACTCCCGTGCCCGGGCCGCCTGGAAGGCGAACAGCTCCCGGTGTGCGTCGCGCGTGATGTTGGTCTGGAATTCCTCGGGCTTCACGCCGAAGCGCTCGAGCTCGTCCAGCGGGATGTAGACCCGGCCGCGGATCGCATCTTCGTGCACGTCCCGGAGGATGTTGGTCAGCTGCATGGCCGTCCCCAGATCGTGCGCGTATTTGAGGGTGCGCCGGTCCGAGAAGCCGAAGATGCGTGCGGACAGCAGTCCGACCACGCTGGCCGCGCGGTAGCAGTACAGGGACAGCGTGGCGAAGTCCGGGTAGGCGTCGTATTCCAGATCCATCTGCATGCCGTCGATGATCTCCTCGAAGTATTCCCGCGAGAGATCGAAGGGGGCGATGTGTGGCTCGAGTGCGCGCATGATCGGGTGCCGCGGTTCGCCGTGGAAGCTCCGCTCCAGCTCCTCACGCCACCACTCGAGCTTCGCGAGGGCCACAGAGGGCTCGCGGCAGTCGTCGACGATGTCGTCGACCTCGCGGCAGAAGGCATAGAGGGCGGTGATTGCCCGGCGGCGTTGCGGATCCAGGAAGCGGAAGGCGTAATAGAAGCTCGACCCGCTGCGGGCCGCCTTGTCTTCGCAGTACTCGTCGGGAGACATGAGCTCTCGGGGCATTCGGATCCGGAGCGCGGAACGATAACGTGAAAACACGTGGAGCGTCATCTTCCCCGTAGGAGGCGAGTGCTCTGGGCGACATCCCCGCCGCTGACGGCGGAGAGGGCCCGCTTCCCACATGGGCCGGGATGGGCGTGTGGGAGCGTGCCTCGCACGCGAATGGGCGTCGGATTGGTGCCCGGCGTTTGGCGCGCCTGCGGCGCGTTCGCGAGCAGGCTCGCTCCCACAGGGGGCTCGCTGCCTACGTGGCCGGGTGGGGCGGGCGGCGGCGCGGGGGCACGACGCTGCTTCCGAGGATCAGCAGCCAGTCGCCGGTGCGCAGCCGAGGTCTGGAGAATACGTCCTGCTGCTGACGCAGGCGCCACAGGACCCGGGCACCGCCCTGGATGATCGCCCGGATCTCCAGGCCCAGGCGCCCGGGCAGTGCCCGTCCGAGCGGCGCGCCCGCGCGCAGCAACCGGTCCGCGCGGCGGTACTGGAACTGCATCAGCGAGCGCATGCGGAAGTCGCTGACGCGATCGCGGAAGTGTTCTTCCGTCACGCCGTGGGCCGTCATCTCGTCCGCTGGAATGTAGATGCGGCCGTGCTCGGCGAAGTCCTGGTACAGATCCTGGTGGAAGTTGATCAGCTGGAGTGCGGAACAGACCGCATCCGAACAGGCGAGGTTCTCCGGCGTGGCGTGTTTGGAGAGGTGCAGCAGCAGGCGGCCCACCGGGTTGGCGGAGCGCCGGCAGTAGGCGATCACCTCCCCGAAGTCCTGGTAGCGCGTCTTGTCGAGGTCCTGGATAAAGGCGTCGGTGAGCTCGGTGAACAGGCCGACCGGGAGGTGGAAGCGCCGCAGGGTGTCGGCGAGTGCGCGCCACTCGGGCTCGGGCTCTACGGACGGGTCATCGAGGGAGCGCACCCGGATCTGCATCCGCTGCAGTTCCATGCGCCGTTCTTCGACCGGGCGGGGATCCTCGTCCGCGAGGTCGTCCGCGTCCCGGGCGTAGCAGTAGATGGCCGCCACCGGATCCCGAAGCCTCCGCGGCAGCAGGCGCGACGCGACCGGGAAGTTCTCGTAGTGGCTGGCGGCCCGTTGCCGGCAGTGGGTGTAGGCCGCCGCGATGTCCCGGTCAGCTGCCATTGGCGGCGGGCGGTTCAGGCGGCCCGGGCGATTCGCGTGATGGGTCGTCCCCAGCCGGTCGCCGCAACGGGGCATCGACGGTGTCCGGGACCGTGGGCTGCTTGCGTGCGCGAATGCCGAGTTCGGCGAAGCGTCGCGCGCTCGGCATCACCTGGCGTTCGAGGTTGCCGACGGTCGCGTTGAAGGCCTCGGCACCCTGTTCCAGCGCGCGTCCGAGACGCCCCAGGTGCTCCGTCAGGCCGCCCAGGCGCGTGGTCAGTTCCGCGCCCAGGTCGCGGATCTCGAGCGCGTGCGCGGTCAGGCGCGCCTGCTGCCAGCCGTACTCCACTGCGCGCAGCAACGCGATCAGCGTGCTCGGGGTCGCGAGCAGGATCTGCCGTTCCAGCGCTTGCTCCAGCAGCGAGGGATCGTGCTCCAGCGCGCTGGCGAGGAACTGGTCCCCGGGCAGGAACAGCACGCTGAACTCGGGCGTGTGCTCGAGGCCCGCCCAGTAGCGCTTGCCCGACAATTCGACCACGCGTGCGCGCAGCTGCTGCGCGTGTCGCTTCAGTGCGGCCGCACGCGCCTCGGGCTCGGTGGCATCCACGGCGGACAAGTAGGCGTCGAGCGGGGTCTTTGCATCCACCACCAGCGCCCGTTCCCCCGGCATGTGCACGATCATGTCGGGGCGCTGGCGGCCCTGCTCGCCCGTCAGCGCCGCCTGCTCGGTGAAGTCGCAGTGCGCGCTCATCCCGGCGAGTTCGACCGCCCTGCGCAGGGTCAGCTCGCCCCAGCGCCCGCGCACGCCAGGTCGGGAGAGCGCCTGTACCAGGTTGCGGGTCTCCTTCTGCAGTTCGCCGTGGTCGGCGCTCAGTCGCCGCAGTTGCTCGTTCAGGGAGGCGAAGGCGGTCTCGCGCGAGCTCTCCATGGATCGGATCTCGGCCTCAGTCCGGGCCAGGGTCTCCCGGATCGGCTGCACCAGGTCCTCGAACCGGCTCTCGCTGCGGCTGAGTTCGTGCTGGCCGCGCAAAAGCTGCTGGTTCAGCACCGATTGGGCGAGTCGGAGGAACTGCGCGTTGTTTGCGCGCAGGGCGTTGTTGGCCAGCGCCGAGAAGGCATTGCCCAGCTGCTCGCGGGCCTCCTCGAAGCTTGCCTGAAGGTCCTCTCGGCGCAGTTCCGCGTAGTCACGCTCGGCCTCGAGGCGGGCGTTGTCGGCCATCAGTACCTGCAGGCGGGCGTTGAGGCGGCTGCTGGCCCAGGCATGGCCGATGCCGACACCGAGGACGAAGAGGGCGGCCGCGAAGGCCCAGACGATTGCGGGGATGCCGGTCAGCTCGCCAGGCATCGCGACCCGCCGGGCAGCTCCTCGAGCCAGTTCCAGAAGTCCCCCGGCTCCCTCAGGTGTGCGTCCGCCGCCCACGTCTGCGTATCCTCGCCGGCCTCGATATAGCCCCAGCCGGCGACCAGCGTGCGCATGCCCGCCGCGCGTCCGGCGGCAATGTCGCGCTCGGCGTCACCGATGTAGACGAAACCATCGCATTTGCCCCGGGCCTGGCGCGCGGCATGGCGCATCGGTTCCGGAGAGGGCTTGCGCTGGGGCAGGGTGTCGCCGCTGACGATCGTTGCGAATCGGGATGTCAGGCCCAGCGCATCCATCAGGGGCATCGTGAGCCAGCCGGGCTTGTTGGTGACCACGCCCAGACAAAGCCCCCGGGCCTCCATTTCGACGAGCGCGTCCTGCATGCCGGGAAAGAGCCGCGTCGCGTCGCACAGGTGCTCTGCGTAGATGTCGAGGAAGCGCTGCTTCAGCGGTTCCCGTGCGAGCTCGTCGAGGTCGGGGAATCCCAGCTGCACCAGTGCGCGCGAGCCGTGCGACACGTGCCCGCGCACCGCCTCGTAGGCCAGGGGCGGAAGCCCGTGTTCGCCCATCAGGCGCTCGAGCGCCCCGTGCATATCCGGCGCGGTGTCCAGCAGCGTACCGTCCAGGTCGAACAGCACCCCGGTCAGCGGGCCTGTCATGCGCCAGTGTCCGCCCCGGCCTCCGGACGCCGCGCGTGAAGGAGGTAGTTCACGGCCACGGACGGGGTCAGGCGGTAACGCCGGGTCAGGGGCGAATAGGTCAGGCCGCGCAGCTCGCGCACGTCGACGCCCTCGGCGCGCAGGGCTTCGCCCAGTTCCGACGGCCGGAGGAACCGCGCATATTCATGGGTCCCGGCGGGCAGCAGGCGCAACAGGTACTCGGCCGCGATGATGGCCTCGGCGAAGGCCCGTGGCGTGCGGTTGATGGTGGACAGGAACAGGTGGCCGCCTGGTGCAACCAGCCGACACAGTGCCTTGATCGCCAGCTCCGGATCCGGGACGTGCTCCAGCATCTCCATGCAGGTGACCACGTCAAAGGTGCCGGCATGCTGTTCGGCGTACTCCTCCGCGGTGGACTGGTGGTAGGTCACCGCAACCCCGCTCTCTTCCGCGTGGCCCCGGGCCGCCTGGAGGTGCTCTGCGCCGGCATCGATGCCGGTCACCTCGGCGCCGCGCAGGGCCATCGCCTCGGCCAGGATGCCCGCACCGCAGCCGACGTCAAGCACCCGCTTGCTGCGCAGGCGGGCGTGTCCGTCGATCCAGTTCAGACGCAGCGGGTTGATTGCGTGCAGGGTCGCGAAGGGCCCAGTGGCATCCCACCAGTCTTCCGCGCGCGAGGTGAACTTCGCGACCTCGGCGGCATCGACGTTGGCCGGACGGGACGCGGGATCCGTTGTGGTCATCGCGTTTCGGCTCCGTTCAGTGCGCCCCGTGGACGCGTTCCTGCCAGGTTTCCACCAGGCGCTTGAGTTCCTCGAGATCGAGCGTAAGCAGTTCCCGGTCTCGGAGCAATGCCTTGCCGCCGACATAGACATCGGTGACGGCATGCCGGGTCGCGGCGTACACGATCTGGGTGTGGGGATCGTGCGCAGGCTGGTATTCGAGGTCTCCGAGGTCGATCGCGATAAGGTCGGCCAGCTTGCCCGGCTCGAGGGAGCCGATCCGCTCCGCGAGCCCGAGCGCGCGCGCCCCGTTCAGGGTGGCCATCTCCAGTGCCTGCGGCGCACCGACGGCAGCGGCGTCGCCGGAGACACCCTTGGCCAGCAGTGCCGCTGTGCGCATCTCGCCGAGCATGTCGAGATCGTTGTTTGACGCAACGCCGTCGGTGCCCAGTGCCACGTTCACGCCGCTCGAGAGCAGCCGCTGAACCGGGCAGAAGCCCGATGCCAGCTTCAGGTTAGACTCCGGGCAGTGAACCACGGATACGGGAGTCGCCGGTAGCCGTTCGAGCTCCCGCTCGTCGAGCTGGGTCATGTGCACGGCGGCAAGGGGCCGTTCGAGCAGGCCCAGCCGCCCCAGTCTCTCCAGCGGACGTTCGCCATGATCAGCGAGGGCGGTGGCGACCTCCTGGGCGGTCTCGTGCACGTGCATGTGCACGGGGACAGCCAGCGCCTCGGCCCGGCGACGAATCTCCACGAGGCTCTCGTCGCCCACCGTGTAGGGGGCGTGCGGGGCGACCGTGAAGCCGATACGCTCATGACCCTGCCACGCAGCGACGAGATCGGCCCCCTTGCTGAAGTACTCCTGCGTCGTTGCGGCCCAGGGGGTGGGGAAATCGATCACCGTCAGGCCCAGCACGCCGCGCATGCCGGTATCGTCGACCACGCGGGCGGTGTCCTCGGGGAAGAGGTACATGTCGCTGAAACACGTAGTCCCCCCGCGAATCATCTCGGCGATCGCGAGGAGACTCCCGGCCTGCACGAACTCGGGCGATAACAGCCGGGCCTCCGCGGGCCAGACGTGATTATGCAGCCAGTCCATCAGCGGCAGATCGCTGCCGACACCCCGCAGCAGGGTCATTGCCGCGTGGGTGTGGGCGTTCACGAAGCCGGGTAGCAGCGCATGGGTCGGCAAGTGTCGCTGCTCGGCCCCGGGGTAGCGGGCAAGCGCTGCCTCCCGGGGCAGCACCGCCGCGATCCGGTCGCCCTGCAGTACCACCGCGTGCTCGGCCAGTGCGGTGCCGCGCGGCACGATTGGCAGCACCCACCTTGCGCTAAGGATCAGGGTCTCAGGCATTGCTCATGTCTCTGGACAGGGTTTCCCCCGGGGTCGCGCGCGGCGCGTGTGCCCACGGATTGTACTGGCCCTGCGGGAACGGAAAAACCGGCGCCCGGTTTCGATCCGGACGCCGGTTGGGGGCGGGCTCGTCGTACCGCGTGGCCGTGACGGGCCAGCGGGATCCGTCAACGCCCGTTGAGGCTGATCCGGCCGGGACCGCTCAGGGCGATCGCGATGCTGGCGAGCAGGAACATGCCCTGCAGCTCAAGCTGCCACCCCCCGTGCTGGGTCAGTTCGAGGAACTCGTGGGAGTGCGCGAGGTGGAACGCAAAGGCCATGGTGATCGCGGTCAGGAGCGCGCCGATACGGGCATGCCAGCCGATGATGATCAGGATCGGTGCGAGCACCTCGCCAATGAAGACCCCGTACGCCACCTCAGCCGGCAGCCCAACCTCCACCAGCCGGGTGCTGATCCACTCCAGGGAGCCGGGATAATTCATGACCTTATCGATGCCGTGCATCAGGAACAGAATGCCGAAACCCAGCCTGAAAATGAGCTTTCCTGCGTCGTCAAGTATCTCCGAGTTCATTCGGAATCCCCCTGGTTGAGCAAAGCGGGACCGCCGGGCGCGGCTCCGGCGCCAGTCTGAACGCATGACACGCGTTTGGCCAGAGTCCGGCGATCCTGACGCGCACAGACGTCTCCAAATCCACCTCTGTTGCGGTCGCGGTGACCACGGGCCTCAATCAGCGCCGTGTCAGTCCCGCTGGAAGGACCCCACCAGCCGGTTCATGCCGAGCAGCGACGGTTCGATCCGCTTGAGCAGATCCCACAGGCTCAGACCCGGGGGCAGTTGTGGGGCATGCCGGAGCGCGATCACCCAGAAGTAGTAATTGTGCGGGCCGTGTCCGGCGGGTGGCATCGGTCCTCCATACCCCGTTCGACCGAAGTCGTTTTTCCCCTCGGTGAAGTCCTGCACGCCCTCCGGGAGTTCGGTTACCGACCCCGGAATGTTGTAAAGGACCCAGTGCACGAAACCGTAGGTCCCCCGGGGCGAGACCAGGGGCGCGTCGGGGTCGTGACAGACCACCACGAAGCTGCGGGTCCCGTCCGGTGCGCCCGTCCACGCCAGCGGTGGCGAGATGTCCTCACCGTCACCGGTGTGCCGTACGGGGATGGACATGCCCGGAACAAGGGCCGGGCTCGTGACCTGCATGTCGGACAGCGCAAATGCCATGGCCGTCTCCTCCCATGTTGTCCGTGTGTTACGGAGTGTAGTGGAGGAAACGGCCATTCGGAGCCCGGGGCCGGGCGATGATGACCGCCGGCCGGTTTTTTCGGTCAAGCCAGCCGGGATTCACCGTTCCCGTCGGCCTCAGCGAACGGCGATCGTGATCGGCTGGGAGATTCGTGCATTGCGGACGCAGCTCGGCAATATGTGCGGAAAGCCTGAACACTCTATCCTTAGCCACGCTCGTTGACAGGGAGGCCTGCGCTCGCATGCGTCTTCGTGCATGATGGCTGAGACCTGAACCGTCACTTAACCCGTCCAGGGCTACGGTACCCGGCGCGGCCCGCCAGGCCTCCCGTTCCTGACCTGAGCGGCTGAATCCGGCCAGACCCGATCAATCCCGATGAATCGACGCTTCTTCCTCATGTTGCTTGCCGTGGCCGCCGTGTTCGGCGGGATCTTCGGGTTCAAGGCCTTCATCGACACCCAGATCGATGCCTTCTTCGACGAGATGCCGGTCCCGACCGTGACCATCACGGCCACGACGGCGAGCGTTGATCGCTGGACGCCCGAGCTTCAGGCGATCGGGAGCCTCGAGGCCGTACAGGGCGCCACGCTCAGCACCGAGGTCGGGGGTATCGTGCGCGAGATCCTGTTCCAGCCCGGAACCGAGGTGGTGGAGGGCACCCCTCTGCTCCGGCTCGATACCGAGACCGACCGGGCGGAACTCGTCAGCCTGGAAGCGGCCGCGCGGCTAGCCGAGCAGGAGTGGCAGAGGGCGCGTCGGCTGGTCGAGGAGCGCAACATATCCGAGGCGGAGGTGCAGCGCCGCCGGAGCGAACTGGACCAGGCCCGAGCCGCGGTCGCGGCGCAGCGCGCGCGCATCAATCAGCGGAGCCTGCGCGCGCCGTTTGACGGCGTGCTCGGCATCCGGCGCGTCAATCTTGGCCAGTATCTCTCACCCGGTGATCCCGTCGTGATCCTCGAGTCGGTGGATCCGATCTACGTGAATTTCACTCTTGCGGAGACCCGCCTGGGCCAGGTCAGCACCGGCCAGCCGATCCGATTGCGTGTCGATGCCTTCGACGAGACCTTCGAGGGCCAGATCTCCGCGATCGAACCACGAGTGCGCGCCGAGTCGCGCAGCTTCGAGGTGCAGGCCCTGTTGCAGAACCCGGGGCGAAGACTTCGCGCTGGGCAATTCGCGCGTGTGACGCTGGCGACCGGGGAACCGGAGACGCTGGTCGTGCTGCCGCAGACCGCGGTTCGCTTCAATCCCTTCGGCAACTCCGTGTTCGTGCTCTACGAGGATGAAGAGGGGCAGCTCCGGGTGCGCGAGCGCTTCGTGGAGACCGGACAAAGACGGGGCGACCTGATCCGCATCCTTGACGGGCTGGAAGCGGGCGAGCGCGTTGCCAGCAGCGGTTTGCTGAAGCTGCAGAACGAGGCACCGGTCGAGATCACGGACCAGGCGCAGCCGAGCGAAGATCCGGACCCGCGTCCGGACAACGCCTGAGCCCGCAGGCCATCCGGAAACCGCGATGCGCTTCACCGACATCTTCATCCACAAACCCGTGCTGGCCATCGTGGTCAGCCTGTTCATCCTGTTGCTGGGCATGCGCGCGATCTTCGATCTCAATGTGCGGCAGTTCCCGGAGATCCAGAACGCGGTGGTGACGGTCAGCACGCCCTATATCGGCGCGGACGCGGACCTGATCCAGGGATTCGTGACCACCCCGCTGGAACGGGAGGTCGCGGCCGCCGAGGGGATCGATTACCTGATCTCGACCAGCGTCCCGGGACTCAGCGTGATCCAGGCCTATCTGCGTCTGGACCACGACCCGAACGAGGCCCTGACCCAGATCGCGGCACAGGTCAACAAGGTCCGGGGCGACCTGCCCGTGGAGGCCGAGGAACCGGTGCTCGAACTCGCCGTGGGCGAGAGTATCGCGGCGATGTACCTCTCCTTCTTCTCCGATCGGCTGGGGAACAACCAGATCACCGATTACCTGACCCGCGTGGTGGAACCGGAGCTCTCGACCATTGCCGGGGTGCAGCGCGCGGAGATCCTGGGTGGCCAGACCTTCGCAATGCGCATCTGGCTGGACGCCGATCGCATGGCGGCATACGGGGTCAGCGGCCGCGACGTGCGCGCGGCACTGGAGGCGAATAATGTGCTGGCAGCGGTCGGCCGCACGCGCGGACAGCTGGTCACCGTCGATCTGACCGCGGAGACGGACCTGTCCCGACCCGAGGAATTCGAGCAGCTGATCGTGCGCGACGACGACGGCGCCCTGGTCCGCATCGAGGACATCGCCACGGTCGAACTGGGTTCGCAGAGCTACGACACCTCGGTGCGCTTCAATGCGCAGACCGCCACGTTCATCGGGATCGAACTGGCCCCGGACGCCAACGCCCTCGACGTGATCGCCGAGGTGCGCGACGCGTTCCGCGAGCGTGTGCAGCCGCAACTCCCGGAGGGCCTTCAGGCGGATATCGTCTACGATTCGACGGACTACATCGACAGCGCGATCGAGGAGGTGATCGTCACCATCGGGCTGGCATTGGGGATCGTGCTGGTCGTGATCTACCTGTTCCTGGGATCGCTGCGCAGCGTGATGATCCCGGCGGTCGCGATCCCCCTCGCGCTGGTCGGCACCTTTATGCTGATGCTGCTGATGGGCTTTTCGATCAACCTGCTGACCCTGCTGGCGATGGTGCTGGCGATCGGGATCGTGGTCGACGACGCGATCATCATGGTCGAGAACGTGCACCGGCATATCGAGGACGGGATGCGGCCCTTCGATGCCGCGATCCAGGGCGCGCGGGAGCTGGCGTGGCCGATCGTGGCGATGTCCACCACCCTGATCGCGGTCTTCCTGCCGATCGGCTTCCTCGGTGGGCTGACCGGGACGCTGTTCGTGGAATTCGCCTTCACATTGGCGGGTGCGGTGCTGATCTCCGGCGTGGTCGCCCTGACCCTGTCACCCATGATGTGCTCAAGGACCCTGCGCGGACACGAGGACGGACGGCCCGGGGGGCGACTCGAGGCCTGGCTGGACGCCCGCTTCTCGGGACTGCAGGCCCGCTACCGCCGGCGCCTGCAAGGGGCGCTGGATGAACGCTTCACGACGCTGGTCTTCGGGCTGATCGTGCTGGTTTCCTGCTACTTCCTGTTTGTCACCAGCAACACCGAGCTGGAGCCGCCGGAGGACCAGGGCTTCGTCTTCTCAATCATGGAGGGGGATGCGTACCTCGCACTGGATCATCTTGAGCGCAATACGCAGCTCACCGACGCCTTCATCGACGAAATCCCCGAACTGCGCAACACCTTCATCGTGAACGGCTTCGGTGGCGGTGCCACACCCGCCACCAACGAGGCGATCGGCGGCTTCGTGATGGCACCGTGGGATGAACGCTCGCGCAGGACCAGCGAGATCCTGGAGCAGGACCTGCAGCCGCGCCTCGACCGTATGCCGGCGCTCAGCATATTCGCGGTCGAACCGCCGTCGCTTCCCAGCCCCGGTGACGGCGCGCCGGTGAGCATGGTGATCGGCTCCACCGGGCCGATTGAAAACCTGGGTGAACTGGCCGACGAGATCATCGGCCGCGCGATGGCCAGCGGGCGCTTCATCTTCATGGATTCCGACCTGAACTTCGACAAGCCACGCGTCGACCTGAAGATCGATCGCGAAAAGGCGGCCGTGATGGATATCGACATGGCCACGCTGAACGCGGATCTTGCCCCGCTGCTGGCGGGCGCCTTCACCGGTCGCTTCGCGATGGACAGTCGCAGCTACCGGGTGATCCCGCTGGTCCAGCGCTCCGAGCGCCTGAACCCGGAACAGCTGACAGAACTCTACACCCGGACCCGGGAGGGGGAGCCGGTGAGGCTCTCCAATATCGTGACGCTGGAAGAGACGGTAGTGCCCCGGCGCCTGCAGCGTTTCCAGCAACTTAACGCGGTGACGCTGTCCGGTGTGCCGCGGCCGGGGGTGACCCTGGGCGCGGCGCTCGACCTGCTCGACGGGATCGCCGCCGAGGTTCTGCCCGCCGGCTACACGGTGGACTATTCGGGACAGTCGCGGCAGCTTAAGGCGGAGGGTGCGCAGTTCGCGGTCACCTTCTTCTTTTCGCTCGTGGTGATCTATCTGGTGCTGGCCGCGCAGTTCGAATCCTTCCGCGATCCGCTGATCATGCTGATGACCGTGCCGATGTCCATCGCCGGGGCCCTGGTGTTCATCAGCCTTGGCTTCACCTCCGTGAATATCTACACGCAGGTCGGGCTCGTCACGCTGATCGGCCTGATTGCCAAGCACGGCATCCTGATCGTCGAATTCGCTAACCAGCTGCAGTCGCAGGGGCGGTCGATGCGCGAGGCCATCGAGGAGGCCGCGAGCCTGCGCCTGAGGCCCATCCTGATGACCACCGCGGCCACCGTGATCGCGATGGTGCCGCTGCTGCTCGCCACCGGTGCCGGTGCGGGCTCGCGCTTCGCGATGGGCCTCGTGATCGCCAGTGGCATGACCATCGGGACGCTGTTCACGCTCTTCGTGGTACCTGCGCTCTACCTCTATCTCGCTCGGAACCGCTCCGAAGGCGCCATCGCCAGTGA
>JAGTVE010000255.1 GCA_018224485.1 Thioalkalivibrio sp.
ATGCGGATTTCCGCATTCACGCCCGCATGCAGGTGCAACTCGATCTCGTACTCGCCGGTCTGCCGGAGCGGGCCCTCGGGCAGGCGCACCTCGCGCTTCTCCACCTCCACGCCCCGCGCGGTGACCGCGTCGGCGATGTCACCGGCCCCGATCGAACCGAAGAGCTTGCCCTCGCTTCCGGCCTTGGCCTTCATCTCGATCACCATACCCTCGAGGGACGCGCGGCGGGCCTCCGCCGCAGCCAGTGCCTCGGCCGCGGCCCGCTCGAGCTCGGCGCGACGGGCCTCGAACTCGGCGATGTTCTCCGACGTGGCGAACTTGGCCTTCCCCTGCGGAAGCAGGTAGTTGCGGGCGTAGCCCGGGCGGACACGGACCTTGTCACCGAGGGCGCCCAGGTTGTCGATCTTTTCCAGCAGAATGACTTCCATCTTGATCTTCCTGTAAATCAGTTAACGTGAAAACCGCGCGCGCTGCGCACGATCATCCCCCTCTCCCGCCGGTGGCAGAGGGTTGAAAAGACTGCATCTTTCGGGCTCACCATGCCGCCACGATCCCCGATGCGTCCAGACCGGTTGCCCAGAGTGTACACGCGAAACCATTGACCGTTTCAGTCCGGCCCGTTCCGGTCCCGCGCCGGGAACCGCTCGCGCAGCCGCACCACGCCGTCGATCACCCCGAGGGCCGTGATCAGCAGGAACATCTGCGGCAATGCCAGCACCAGCAGCACGTACATGCCCACCAGCCAGAAGCTGCTCATCCCCCGGGCGTGCGTGAGTCCATGCATCACCGCCAGCCCCTGGAGGAAGAACACCACGCCGAGGATGAAGGCCAGCTCCAGGGCCAGGGGCACGTCCGCCAGCTGACCGAACAGCGCCAGCGCCACCCCCGCGATGGCCAGACTGCGGCCCATCTGCAATTCCCGGAACTCGGCACCGAAGGCGCCGGGGTTGTACAGCAGGGCCTGCCAATACCGGGCGATCAGCAGGCTGACCGCGATGCTGAGCAGGAAGATCCCGGCGAGCATCCCCGTGAGGAAGGGTGCAATCGCGGTCAGCGCCGTCTCGACGTCCTCCATGCCCGGACCATTGCCTTCCACGAAGGGCGCCAGCATCTCCCGGCCCGCGGCCACCCACGCACTCTCCAGATCCGGCACCAGCAGCCGCACCACCAGAACCAGCGCCCCGGCGACCAGCGCCGCCATGGAGAGGGTTACGCGCCAGGAGACCGACTGGCGCAGGACCCCGCCCATCGCCGCCGCCGGCAGCCACTGGGCAAGGCCGGCCATCATGCCGATCAGCGGTGAGCCGCCCATCATCGCGAAGACCAGGGCACCCAGGATCAGGGCCGCGGATCCCGCGACGAACAGCGCCTGGCCGAAGCCAAGCCGCAACGCCACCAGCGCAACCACGGCCGCACTGAGGATCGCGACCGGCGGGATGAAGATCCCGAGTGCGCCAAGGCCTGCCGCCACGGCCACGGCCCGCCAGCGGCCCTGCATGGCAAAGTCGGCCAATACTCGCATTGGCGTTCCCTGCGCTCCTGCAGGCGTCAGAACTGGTTGTCGGTATACGGCAGCAGGGCGAGGAAACGGGCGCGCTTCACGGCGGTCGCGAGCTGACGCTGGTATCTCGCGCTGGTACCGGTGACCCGGCTGGGCACGATCTTGCCGGTCTCGGTGATGAAGTTCCTGATCAGGTTCAGGTCCTTGTAATCAATGTACTCGATGCCTTCGGCAGTGAAGCGGCAGTACTTGCGGCGACGGGAAAAACGGGCCATTACGATAACTCCTTGAAACGAGGTAAAAGGGACGCGGAGACGAAGAACGGATCAGCTGCGGGAGGCACCGGTCTTTTCCTCTGCATCTCCGCCGCCATCACGGTCGCCGCGGTCCTCGCGGCGCCCCCGGCCCTTCGGGCTCTCCTCCTCCTCGCGGCCCTTGGCCAGCGGCGAGGGCTCGGACTCCGCCTTTTCCATCCGCATCACCAGGTGGCGCAGCACGGCGTCGTTAAACCGGAAGGCGCTGACGAGCTCTTCGATCGCTTCCTCGCCCACCTCCACGTTCATCAGCACATAGTGCGCCTTGACCAGTTTCTGGATCGGGTAGGCGAGCTGACGACGGCCCCAGTCCTCCAGACGGTGGACCACGCCCTCCTGGGCCTCGACGATGCCGCGATAACGCTCGATCATCGCCGCCACCTGATCACTCTGGTCCGGGTGGACCATGAACACCACTTCGTAATGACGCATGCAGTTCACTCCTTGCGGGTAACAGCCTCCCGTCCACGCCCGGATATCGATCCCCGACCCGGGGCCTGTCGGTGAGGCAAGAAGTCGCCTGAATTGGCGAGAAAAGCCCGGAATAATAGGCGATCCCCGGCCGGGGCACAAGCGCGGACCGCGAGTCGCGCAGTGCCGGGACCGTTAGCCCGTCGCCGGGCGGCTCCCAACGGCGGAACGCTGGCGCACGGTCTCGAACAGGGCCACGCCGGCCGCCACGGACACGTTCAGGCTGGCCACGCTGCCGGTCATCGGGATTGCGGCGAGATGGTCGCAGTGTGCACGGGTCAAGCGGCGCAGACCCTCACCTTCCGCGCCGAGCACCAGCACCGTCGGCGGCGTCAGGTCGATGCGATAGAGCGGCTCCTGCGCATCGCCGGCCAGGCCGACGACCCAGAGGCCGGCATCACGCAGCTCGCGAAGCGTGCGCGCGAGGTTCGTCACCGCCACCAGCGGCGTCGTCTCGGCAGCGCCGGAAGCGGCCTTTGCGGCTGCCGGTGTCAGCGTGGCGCTGCGATCCCGGGGCACGATCACCGCGCGCGCACCGGCGGCGTCCGCGCTGCGCAGGCAGGCACCGAGATTGTGCGGATCGGTCACCCCGTCCAGTGCGAGGAAGAGGTCGCCGCCCGCGGCCACCAGATCCGCAAGCCCCGTCTCGCCGGCGCGCGGCCGCGGCCGGGCAAATGCCACGATGCCCTGATGCCTCAGGCCCGCGTGATTGCGGTCGAGCCGTTCCCTGCGCAGCTCCTCGACACTGATCCCCAGCGACTGCGCGCGGCCGACGAGGTCCGCCAGCCGGGCATCGGTGCCGTCCGCCGCGACCTGCAGGCGCCTGATTCGGCCGGGGGCGTGTGCGAGCAGCGCCTCCACCGCATGCAGCCCGCCAACGACCTCCTCCCGGCTCACGAGTCGCGGCGCCGCCGCCGGCTCGACCGCCTGCGCCCCCCTCCATCGCCGCCGTTCTTCTCGGCCTCGGAATCACTCGCCTCGCTCGTGCCGGCGGTGGCCGGCTCGCTCTTTGCTTTTCCCGACGGCCGGATCAGCATCGCCACCTCGCCTTCGGGCTGCGTGCGCCGGCGACGTCGCCGCGGGGCCGGATCGACGGGTGCCACCGGTTCCTTGTCCGCATCCGGGGCAGACGGCGCCTCTCGCTCCGGGACCGGTTTCGTGGGTGTTGCCTTCGAACCGGTATCCGCGGGCTCACCGCCACCCCGGGGGCGCTGCCGCGGCGGCCGCGATCCGGTACCGGACGGCTTCGGGGCGGCGGACGTCTCCGGTGGCGGCACCGCCGCCGACCGCTTCGGCGCGGGGGCGCGACTGCCGGCCTTCTCCGGTTTCGACGTCCGGCTGCGTTGCCCCGACGTCCCGGTCTCCGTCTCGGCTGCGCCGGCCCGCTTGCGGCGGGACTTGCGATCAGGCGCGGGCGGCTCCTCGTCGACCAGGCGCAGATCGATCTTGCGGTCGTCGAGGCTCACGCGGACCACCTGGACACGCAGCCGGTCGCTGATCCGGAACACCCGCCCGCCCCTTTCGCCGGTCAGCCGGTGCCGGACCGGATCGAAGTGATAGAAATCGTTGTCGAGGCTGGTCACGTGCACCAGCCCGTCGATGAAGACGTCGACGATCTCGACGAACAGTCCGAACCCGGTGACCCCGGACACCACGCCGTCGAAGACGTCGCCGACCTTGTCCTGCATGTACTCGGCCTTGAGCCAGGCGACCGCATCGCGGGTCGCGTCGTCCGCGCGACGCTCGGCCATCGAGCAGTGCTCGCCGAGGGATTCCATGTCACTGTGCGAATAGGCAAAGTCGGAGGTCTTGCCCTTGCGCAGCAGGTGGCGGATCCCGCGGTGCACGAGCAGATCGGGATAGCGCCGGATCGGCGAGGTGAAGTGTGCGTAGTCCGACAGCGCGAGGCCGAAATGGCCACCAAGGTCCGGCCCGTAGACGGCCTGACTCAGGGAGCGCAGCACCACCGTCTCGATGAGTTGCTTATCCGGGCGGTCCGCGGCCGCGCGCAGGACCACCGAATAGTGCGCCGGCGTCGGCTCGTCTCCGCCCTCGAGGGTCAGGCCAACCCCGGACAGGAAGTCGCGCAGGTCGTCGATCTTCTGCGCGGGCGGCCGATCGTGCAGGCGGAAGAGCGTCGGCAGCTTGTGCTTCTTCAGGAAACGGGCCGCGGACACATTGGCCGCGATCATGCATTCCTCGACCAGCCGGTGCGCGTCGGTCCGCTCCACTGGAACGATGCGCTCGATCTTGCGCTCCGGGCCGAACTCGATGCGGGTCTCGGTGGAATCGAAATCGATCGCACCGCGCCGGTTGCGCGCCGCGTGCAGCGCCTTGAAGACCGCGTGGAGGCGCTCCAGATGCGGCACCACCGAGGCATATTGCTGCCGAAGCGCGGCGTCGCCGTCGATCAGCATCGCCGCGACCTTGGTGTAGGTCAGGCGGGCGTGGGAGCGCATCACCCCCTCGTGGAAACGATAGCTGCGCAGCGCTCCACGCTTGCCGATCTCCATCTCGCAGACCATACAGAGGCGTTCCACTTCCGGATTCAGCGAGCACAGGCCGTTGGACAGCACCTCCGGCAGCATCGGGATCACCTGCTCGGGGAAGTACACCGAGGTGCCGCGATTGCGGGCCTCGCGATCCAGCGCTCCTTCCTTTTCCACATAGTGCGAGACGTCCGCGATCGCCACCCATAGACGCCAGCCACCCTCCATCTCCTCGCAGAAAAGGGCGTCATCGAAGTCCCGGGCATCCGCGCCGTCGATGGTGACCAGCGGCTTGCTGCGCAGATCCAGCCGGCCCTTGCGCGCAGAGGCCGGAACCCGGGTCCCCAGGCGGTCGGCCGCGGCCGTGACCTCGTCCGGCCACTCGAATGGCAGACCATGGGCCCGGATCGCGATGTCGATCTCCATGCCGGGGGCCATGTGTTCGCCGAGGACCTCGACCACCTCGCCGCGCAGCCGCGCCTTGCGCGAGGCCTGGGGACGGATGCGCACCACGACGATCTGATCGTCGCCGGCATCGCCCAGGCCGTCCGGCGGAATGAGGATGTCATGGGCAATGCGCTTATTGTCGGGCGCGACCACACCGACGCCGTCCTCGATCCGGATCCGGCCCACCAGCTGTTCCGAGCCGCGTTCCAGGATCTCGATGATCCCGCCTTCGCGCCGCCCGCGGTGATCCACGCCCATCACCCGGCCCAGCACGCGATCGCCGTGCAGCACGCCCCGCATCTGTCTGGGCGAGAGGAAGAGATCGTCGCTCTGATCATCCGGGACCAGGAACCCGAAGCCGTCGGGGTGACCAATCACGCGACCCCGGATCAGGTCCGCCTGTTTGACCGGCAGGTAGGAACCCCGGCGGTTGCACAGGACCTGTCCGTCCCGTTCCATCGCCCGAAGACGGCGGCGCAGGGCCTCCAGATGTTCCTCGCTCTCGATCCCCACCCGGGTGGCGATCTCGTCGAAGGCCAGTGGATTTCCCGCCTCGGCCAGGCGGTCCAGGATCAGTTCCCGGCTGGCGATCGGGTTCTCGTACTTCTGCGCCTCGCGTTCGAAATTCGGATCGACCGACGGGCGACTGCTGCGTTTTCTGGGCATTCCCCTCACTCTTTCGTTCGCCCCGGGGTCCCCTCAAGGCCCTTCCACGGCGCTCCGGCCGGGGCATTCATATGGATTGACACGTCGCATGGAGATCTCTATATTTGCGCGCTCCTGAAGCGCAGGACCGCACGGTCCATCCTCGTGCCGAGGTGGCGGAATTGGTAGACGCGCTAGCTTCAGGTGCTAGTGAGCGTAAGCTCGTGGAGGTTCAAGTCCTCTCCTCGGCACCATCCATTCCGCTTCCACCCATCGCTATCTCCCGCCAGACCGACCACCGGCAAAGATCAGCCGCCGAACGGGTCACGCAGCACGATCGTCTCGTCGCGATCCGGACCGGTGGAGATCATGTCGATCGGCAGGCCGACCACGCTGCTCAGCCGTTCCAGGTAACGCTGGGCGTTGGCTGGAAGCTGATCGTAGTGCCGGATCCCCAACGTCGATTCCTGCCAGCCCGGCAATTCCTCGTAGATCGGCTCGCAGGCCGAGTACGCCTCGGCGCCGGCAGGCGGAATCTCCACCTCCCGCCCGTCGCAGCGGTAACCAACGCAGATCTGCAGCGAATCGAGCCCGTCCAGCACATCGAGCTTGGTGATGCACAGGCCGCTGATGCTGTTGATCGCTCCCGCCCGCCGCAGTGCCACCGCGTCGAACCAGCCACAGCGGCGCGGCCGCCCGGTAGTGGAGCCGAACTCGTTGCCCCGCCGCGCCAGGTGCTCGCCCATGCTGTCGAACAGCTCGGTCGGGAAGGGGCCGGCACCGACGCGGGTCGTGTAGGCCTTCGTGATCCCGAGAATGTAGTCCAGATCCCGCGGACCGATACCCGAACCGGTGGCCGCACCGCCGGCCGTCGTGTTCGAGGAGGTCACGAAGGGATAGGTGCCGTGGTCGATGTCGAGCAGGGTGCCCTGCGCGCCCTCGAACATCACGTCCGCCCCCGCCGCCCGCAGTTCGTGCAGCCGGCCTGCGACATCGGTGACCAGGGAGCGTAGCCGCTCGGCCTGTTCCATGCTTTCGTCCAGCACCTGCTGGAAGTCGATCGTCTCGGCCTGGAAGTAATTCTTCAGGCAGTAATTATGGTAGTCGAGCACCTCGCCGAGTTGCGCAGCAAAGCGCTCGCGGTGAAACAGGTCACTGAGGCGCAGACCGCGTCGCGCGACCTTGTCCTCGTAGGCCGGTCCGATGCCGCGCCCGGTCGTACCGATGGCTGAAGCGCCTCTCGCCTTCTCCCGGGCGTGGTCCAGGGCAACGTGATGCGGCAGGATCAGCTGGCAGGACTCCGACAGGCGCAGGCGCTCCGCCACGGGTATACCGCGGGTCTCGAGCATGCCCATTTCCTTCAGCAGCGCCTGTGGCGACAGCACGACCCCGTTGCCGACCAGGCACTCGACCCCGGTGCGCAGGATGCCGGAGGGAATCAGGTGCAGCACGGTCTTCTCGCCCCCGATCACCAGTGTGTGACCGGCGTTGTGACCGCCCTGGAAACGCACCACTGCGGCGGCATTCGCGGTCAACAGATCGACGACCTTCCCCTTGCCCTCGTCGCCCCACTGACTGCCCAGAACCACTACGAATCGACCCATGCCTACCGCTCCTCGACAATCCATTCGCGACCGCGCCTCTGCAGCCGCCGTCCCGTTTCCACTGCGTCCGGGGACTCGCCCGCGAGCAGACGCCGTACCCGCACGCCACGGGCGCGCAGGCCCGCGATTGCCGCATCGAGACCGGAATCCCCCTCCGCGGGCGCGATCACACAATCACGCCGCGCCTCTCCCTCTTCCGGCACCAGCCGCAGCAGCTGACGCAAATCGGTGCTGAAGCCGGTCGCCGCCCGTGCCCGGCCAAAGACCCGACCGATATCATTGTAGCGGCCGCCCCGCGCGATTTCCTGACCCGATCCCGGCACGAAGGCCGCGAAGACCAGGCCGGTGTGGTAGGAATACCCCCGGAGCTCCCCGAGGTCCACGTGCACGTCGAGGTCGGGGTGGCTCTCCTGCAGGCGCGCGATCACCGTCTCCAGGTGGGCGATGGCGGCGGAGACCTGCACCGGAGCCGCGGCCAGCGCGGCACGGGCCTCCGCCAGCACTCCGGCGCCGCCGTTCAGTTCCACCAGCGCCCGGAGCTGCCGCCCGACTTCGGCATCGAGCTGCCAAGCACTCAGTGTCTCCTCGATCTCGGGGATGGCCTTGCGCTGCAGCAGGTCGAAGAAGGTCCGCTCGCGGATCGGATCGAGCCCGGCCACACGCGCCAGCGAGCGATAGATGTCCACGTGCCCCAGATCGATACTGGCATCGCGCACTCCGCAGCGTTCCAGCGTCGCCAGCATCAGGCGGAGGATCTCCACGTCGCTGTCCAGCCCGTCATGGCCGAAGAGTTCGGCGCCGGCCTGAAGCGGGCTCCGCGATCCCGACCACTCGTCCGGCCGCGTCCGGAGGACCGTCCCGACGTAACACAGGCGCGACGGACCGGAATCGCGCAGCCGATGGGCATCGATGCGGGCCACCTGGGGCGTCAGGTCGGCACGCACCCCCATCAGCCTTCCGGTCATCTGGTCGGTCAGCTTGAAGGTCTGCAGATCCAGTTCGCCGCCGACGCCCGTCAGCAGGGATTCCAGATATTCCGCGAGCGGCGGCATCACCAGGTCGTAACCCCAGACATCGAACTGGTCGAGGACGGCGCGGCGCAGCGTCTCCATGCGCCGCGCAGCCCCTGGCAGCGCCTCCTCCAGGCCATCGGGCAGGAGCCACCGATTCACATCCGTCATCGTATTTCCTGTATCAACGGTCCAGCCCACCACGCTCAGCCCCGAACCCAGCCGAGCAGCGCGAGCCCGAGCAGCAGGGAAATCAGCCCGAACAGCCTCAGGGTCCCATCCGGCAGGCGGGCAACCTCCAGCAGGTATTGCCGGTAGCGCTGCGGCACCAGGAACGGCAGCAGCCCCTCAAAGACAAGCAGCAGCGCGAGCGCTGCTGCCAGGTCCGACCACATTGGATCAGTCCGCCGTCAGGGACTGCCGTTCGCCTGTTCTCTCCCAGCCGGGTCCTTGAGGTAGCGGAAGAAGTCCGAACTCGGATCGATCACGAAGGTGCTGCCCTCGCCCGCAATGGAACTGCGATAGGCGAGCAGGCTCCGGTAAAAGGTGAAGAAATCCATGTCCGCCCCAAAGGCCGTACCGAGGATCTCGGTGGCCTGCGCGTCACCAGCCCCGCGGAGCTCCTCCGAATCGCGGTAGGCGTTTGCGAGGATCACCGTGCGATCGCGATCTGCGCGCGAGCGGATGCGCTCAGCCGCCTCCTGCCCGCGGGCCCGGAAGTCCTGGGCGACCCGCTGACGCTCCGCGCGCATGCGGTCATACACCGACTCGGAGACCTCGTCCGGCAGGTCGATGCGGCGAATGCGAAGGTCGACGAGATCCACGCCCAGGTTGCGCGCGGTCTCGAGGGCCTCGTCCCGCACCGCGCCCATGATGGTGTCGCGTTCACCCGACACGACCTCCGCCAGCTCAAAGCGGGCAAACTCGTTACGCATGCCATCGCGCAGAATCTGCGCCAGGCGGTCCTCGGCGATCCGCTCGTTGCCCTCCGTTGCCCGGAAGAACTGCCCGACGTCGGCGATGCGCCACTTCGCATAGAAGTCGACGATCACGTTCTTGGCCTCGCTGGTCAGGAAGCGATCCGGCGGGATGTTCAGGGTCATGATGCGCGCCTCGTAGAAGCGCACGTTGTTGATCAGCGGGAACTTCAAGTGCAGTCCCGGCTCCAGGTCGACCTTGCGGATTTCACCCAGCGAGAACAGGATCACGCGTTCGCGTTCGTCCACCGTGTAGGTGGAAAGGGCAATCACGATTGCGGCGACGATAACACCGATACCAGCTATTCGAAGCATTAGCGCACCTCCCGCGCACGCGGATCAGGCCGCGCGCCCGTGCGATTGGGGGCCTGACTCGGGGTACTGACACCGAACGCGCTGCGGCTGGTGTCCAGAGGCTGCGGTGTGGGACCGGAGCCGCCCGCCGGCGGAGCGGCGCCAAACAGCCGGTCGAGCGGCAGCATCATCAGATTGTTGCTCGAGCCTGCATCCAGCATCAGCTTGTTCGAGTCCCGGAAGATCTCCTCGACGGCCTCGATGTAGAGTCGCTCGCGGGTGACCTCCGGCGCCACCTGGTATTCGACCAGCAACTGGGTGAAGCGGGCCGCGTCACCGTTGGCCCGGGCGATCACCTGCTCCTGGTAGGCCTCCGCCTCCTCGATGATCCGGGCCGCCTGGCCACGTGCTCGCGGAATCAGGCCGTTGGCATAGGCCTCGGCCTCGTTGCGGAAGCGGGCCTCGTCCTCACGCGCGCGGATCGCGTCGGCAAAGGCCTCCTGCACCGGCTCCGGCGGCTGCGCCTGCTGCATCGACACCGCCGTGACCATCACGCCCGCGCCATAGGCATCCAGCGCATTCTGCAGGACCTCTCGCGAGCTGGTCGCGATCTCACCACGGCCCTCGCCGAGGATGTAATCGAGGTTGCTCTTGCCCACCCGCTCGCGGATGGCCGACTCCATCGAGAACTGCACTGTACGGTCCGGCTGACGCACGTTGAACTTGAAGTCCACCACGTCGAGGATGCGGTACTGCACCGCGATGTCCACGTCGATGATGTTTTCGTCGGCAGTGAGCATCAGCGCGCGGTGCTCGAGGGTACGGACCGCATCGACGTTCTCGATCTCGACCCGCTCGAACGGGTACGGCAGGTGCCAGTGAGGACCGGGTTGCGAGATCTTCTGAAACGCGCCGAAGCGCAGGACCACGCCGCGGTCGCCCTCGCCAACGATGTAGAAACCCGAGGCCAGCCAGACCACCAGCGCAATGATCAGCGCCAGGCTCACCACGGCCTTGGAGTTGCGTCCCATGCGGGAACCGCCACCACCGTCGGGGTCGTCGCCGCCGCCCTTGCCCCCGAACAGGCTGTTCAGCTGCTGCGAGACCTTGCGCATCATCTCCTCGAGGTCGGGAGGGCGTTGGCCTCCCCCGCCGCCACCACCGCCGCCGCCGCCGCTCCACGGATCGCGTTGATTGTTTCCCGGTTCGTTCCAGGGCATCTAGGGACTCCCACTATCAGCACAGCCTTGAGAACGTGAAACGCACGTTTGGTTCGTGCCGTGGTTCCACGGAGGGGGCTGCATTTTAGGTAGCCGCTCCCCGCCCCGCAAGCCTGACGCCGGATACAGGCGATGTCGAGGGCAGGAGGAGGTCGTGTGCAGGGGTCAGCTCACGTAGCTGACGTATGCAGGGTCGTACATCTGCTCGCGCATCATCGCCTCGAGATCCGCAGGTTCCGGGATCCCCGCCAGATCCTCCAAAAAGGCGACGCGGGCGACCGCAACCGCGATCTGCAGCGACACCTCGCGAACCCGGTACAGGGAGGGATACAGGGAGCCCTGCTCGAGGTCGGCCTCCTCAACGCTGTCCGCCAGGGTACGTGCCGCGGCCATGAACATGCTGTCGGTGATCCTCGAGGCCTGCACCGCCACCGCGCCGAGACCGACACCCGGAAAGATGTAGGAGTTGTTCCCCTGCCGCGGCACGAACCGGCGCCCCTCGATCTCCACCGGATCGAAGGGACTGCCGGAGGCGAACAGCACCTTGCCGCCAGACCAGTCATAGGCCTGTTCCGCCGTGCACTCGGCCTTCGAGGTCGGGTTCGAGAGCGCGAAGACGATCGGCCGTTCGTTCAGGCGGGTCATCGTCTCGATGACCTCGCGGGTGAAGGAATTCGCGACCGCCCCGACACCGATGATCGCGGTCGGACGCAGGATCTCGACCGCCTCGGGGAAGCTGTCCACCGGGGGGTGTTCGTGGGCATAGGCGCGCTTGTGTTCCGCCAGCGCAATCCGGCTGCGAACCACCAGCCCCCTGGAGTCGACCATCCAGCAGCGCTGCCGCGCCGAGAGCTCGTCCATGCCCGCATCCATCATTGCGGTGGCCAGGAGATCGGCAATGCCCCTGGCCGCCTCCCCCGCCCCCAGGAAAAGGAAGGTCTGATCGCTCAGCGTCCCGCCCGAGACCCGCAACGCGGACAGGACGCCCGATACCGCCACCGCGGCCGTGCCCTGGATGTCATCGTTGAAGCAGGGTATCCGGTCACGATACTCCTGTAGCAGACGGAAGGCGTTGTGGTTCGCAAAATCCTCGAACTGCACCGCGATGCCCGGGAAGACCTCCTGAGTCGCCTCCAGGAACTCCGCCATCAACTCGTCGTACTCGGCGCCGGTCACACGCCGCTGGCGCAGGCCGAGGTAGAGGGGGTCCTCGAGCAGCGATTCGTTGTTGGTGCCCACATCGAACATCACCGGCAGGCAGCGCCGCGGATGCACGCCTGCACAAGAGGTGTAGAGCGCCAGCTTGCCGATGGGGATGCCCATGCCGCTCGCTCCGAGGTCGCCCAGGCCCAGAATGCGTTCCCCGTCGGTCACGACGATGATGCGGGCATCGCGGTACGGCCAGTTGCGCAGTATCGACGCGATCTTGCCGCGGTCCGCCGCGGACACGTAAAGTCCGCGGGGGTTCCGGTAGATATGTCCGTACTGCTGGCAGGCGAGCCCGACGGTCGGCGTGTAGATCACCGGCATCGTCTCGTCAGGGTTTTCCATGATCACGCGGTAAAACAGCGTCTCGTTCCTGTCCTGCAGCGCCTGCAGCATGATGTAGCGGTCGAGCGGCGAATCGATGCGCCGGAAATTGCCCAGCACTCGCTCGACCTGCTCTTCCTGCGTCGACACGTGCGGCGGCAGCAGACCGCACAGTCCAAGCATGTCCCGTTCGCGCTGGCTGAACGCCGAACCCTTGTTCAGCGCCGGATCGCGCAACAGCGCCATGCCTCGTGGAAACCATTCCGGGAGGGGTCCCGGCAGCGGGGCGCCAGGTGGATTCTGCGGCATGGAGCAGTCCTTGGGGCCGACTATGGGGCCTTGATCGTCGCCGGGCCGGAGCGATTCCGGCCCATCGCTTGAAAGTATCCGGCTCCGGCACCTGGCAGGTCAACCGGGCAGGTACCGTAGCCGTGCGCCACGCCGCCCCCGGCGGTGCCGAGGCTCACCGCCGACACTGGACCCCGGGCGCCGGAGGGCGAACAATCGGCAGACAAACAGCGAGGAGGAAACGATGCCGGAGCAGCGGACCCGAACTGTCTCGCTCGTGCTTGGCTCGGGCGGTGCCCGCGGGCTGGCGCACATCGGCGTGATCCGGGAACTTGAGGCGCGCGGCTACGAGATCCGTGCGATCGCCGGGAGCTCGATGGGTGCGTTGGTCGGCGGCATTCATGGGCTCGGGGAGCTGAAGACCTACGCCGACTGGGTCGAGGGTCTCAGCCAGGCCGATGTGATCGGACTCCTGGACTGGTCGTTTTCCGGCGGCGGAATGATCCGCGGCCACAAGCTGATGCGGAAACTCGAGGACCTGGTCGGAGACCGGGACATCGAGGATCTTCCGATCAGCTACACGGCCGTCGCGGTGGACATCCACCGGGGGAAGGAGATCTGGATGACCGACGGCTCGCTGTTCGACGCGATCAGGGCCTCGATCGCGATCCCTGCAATCTTCGCACCGCATCGCTACCGTGGCCGGGCTCTCGTGGACGGCGGTCTGCTCAATCCGGTACCGGTGGCCCCGACCCTGCGCACGCTGACGGATCTGACCGTCGTCGTCGATGTGAACGGACCCGCCCCGAAGGCCGCGCTGGACGAGGACGAGAACGGGGGAGAAGACGAGGACGAGGACAAATCCGGTGTGCTCCGGCGTATGCTCGGCTATGTCGAATCGCTGGGCATGAACGGGACGGCAGCGGCCGAGAGCCTGGCCCTGTCCGAGGTCCTGATGCGTTCGCTGGAGACGATGCAGGCCGCACTCACCCGGCATCACCTCGCGGTGTTCCGTCCCGATCTCGTTGTCAGCATCCCGAAGAACACCTGCATGTTTCACGAATTCCACCGTGCCGGTCGGGTGATCGAACTGGGAAGGGAGATCGCCCGCGCAAGGCTGGACGAGCTCGAGGAGAACGACGGACCGGGAACCCCGTACTGAGCACCTGGCGCGCCGGCCGCCGGCGCCAGCGGTGACGGTGGACTGGGATCACCACGGCACAGCGGCTATGCTGCGTACGGCGAGGCACGCGCCTCACCGCCTTGGGGCTCGCGCGGGCCCGGAATCCAACCACATGGAAAGGAGTCGCAGCATGCATCCCACGGACATCCGCGGAAGACACTCGAGGGGTGGAGGACTGGTCGGCCTCTTCCTGCTCGTTCTCCTGGTCGCCATCGTTTACGTCGGCGGCGAGTGGTATGTCACGCAGCACGTGAAGACGGCATTGGGCGAGAGCCTGCAACAGGACACGCAGCAGGAACTGGTGGTCGAGTCCGTCGGCATGGATGGCTGGCTGTTGAGTGGACGCCGCACCGGCGATGCGGTGGTCGTCCTGCCCTCCGGAGAACGCGTACCGGTGGAATTCACGATGATCGGCAACCCGCTCACCGGCTCCACGATCAAGATCGAGGGCGACGAGCGCCTGAAGCTTAGGTTGCGTGAGATATTCGGTAACCTGCTCTGACTCCCGTGCTCGGGACAAGGCTCGTTACATTACGGACATACTTGTGAAATATCAGCATTGTCTAATACAGGGCATGCAAACCCCGAACCGGAACCAACCCGGAAGGAGCAACCCTGATGACGAAGCTGAAGAAGCTGGCCGCACTGGCCGCACTGACCATTGCGGGCACAATGACCACAGCCGCGAACCTGACGGCCGCGCCCTTCGCCGATGTGAGCCTTGATCCCTGCCTGAACGGCGAGGCCTCCACGAGCGGCCGCTTTCCCACCCAGGCCATGGAAGACGAATTCAACCGTTACCTGGAATGGACCTCCGAGAGCGGCCTCGGCGTGGAACATGCACTCGCCGATCCGACGCAGCCGGTGCACGCCTTGGAACCGGGCATGGACGCCAATGTATCGGCCAGCGGCCGATTCCCGAGCCAGGCGATGGAAGACCAGTACCGGGCGTACATGAACTGGGTCGAGGATGCGGGCCTGGATACGCTCCACGCCTTTCGCGGTGTGACCGCAAACTGAGCGGGCCGGCGGGGTCCGGGAGGTCCCCTTCGGCCTCCGCCCCGCCGATTACGGCCTTCAGCCTCATGAACTGGTGCGCCGACCATACGCATTACCGCGCCCTGGCGAACCTCCAGGAATTCCCGACCGGAAACCTCCCGAGAAGTGCTCCCGACCCGCGCGCCACTGTCCGTGACAGGGGCATTTGACGGGACTTGCGGTCCGAATGCTTCTCATTTACTCTTTCGCGGGGCTGGCCACGTGTTGCGAGACCCGCAGCGGGAAATCTCGAGGCCATTGAAAATATGGTGGGTCGTGTTGGGCTCGAACCAACGACCATCGGATTAAAAGTCCGGTGCTCTACCAACTGAGCTAACGACCCGCCGAACGGCCGCATAGTCTACGGCCTGCCCCGGAAAACGCAAGCTCGCAACGATCCAGCCACGGTTCAGTCCGCACCCGGCCGATAACGCGTGGGGTCCTCAAGCCCGGCAGCCTCGAACCCCGCGCGCCGGATACGGCAGCTGTCGCAGACACCGCAGGCGCGCCCGTGCTCGTCCGCCTGGTAGCAGCTGACGGTCAGCGCGTAGTCGAGCCCGTGCGCGACCCCGAGGCGGATGATCTCGGCCTTGGTGAGCGCAATCAGCGGGGCATGGATGCGGAAGCCGCCACCCTCGACGCCCACGCGTGTCGCGAGATTCGCCAGAACCTCGAAGGCCTCGATGAAGGCCGGGCGGCAGTCGGGGTAGCCCGAGTAGTCGACCGCATTGGCCCCGATGAAGATCCGGCGCAGATCCAGTGCCTCGGCCAGGCCCAGCGCCAGCGACAACAGCGTCGTGTTCCGCGCCGGCACATAGGTCACCGGTATCCCCTCCGCGGGTGCCTCCGGCACCGCGATGGCGGGGTCCGTCAGCGCGGAACCGCCGATGGCGCCCAGGTCGACCGACACCACGCGGTGACTGGCCGCACCCAGGGACCTTGCGACCCGGCGCGCCGCCAGCAGCTCCGCACGGTGACGCTGACCGTAGTCGACGCTCAGTGCGTGACAGGCATAGCCCTCCGCGCTTGCCAGCGCAAGACAGGTTGCCGAGTCGAGACCGCCCGAGAGGAGGACCACCGCTCCCTCGCCAGCCACTGCGCGGCCGCCGCCGTCCTGTTCAACGTCCGGGGACATCGCCCCAAAGCAGCTTGTGCAGCTGCACCTGGAAGCGCACCGGGGCGCGGGCCTCGACGATCCAGTCGGCGAGCACGACGGGTTCGAGTTCCCCGTGAACCGGCGAAAACAGCAGCTCGACGCCGGCAGGGAGCACATGCCGGCCGAGCCAGGCCAGGGCCCAGTCGAAGTCGTCCCGACCGGCCAGCACGAACTTGATCTGGTCACCCGGCTTCAGGTGCGCAAGGTTGTCGGCGCGGTTACGCGCGGTCTCGCCGGAACCGGGCGCCTTCAGGTCCATCACGATGTTCACCCGCGGGTCGACCGCGCCGACATCGAGCGCGCCGCTGGTCTCCAGGGAGACCGCGAGGCCACGGTCGCAGAGTGACTGCAGGAGCGGCAGGCAGCCCGGCTGGGCCAGCGGCTCGCCGCCGGTCACGCAGACGTGGCGAACACCGTAAGCCTCCACCGCCTGCCGGACCGCGTTGACGCCCATCGGCTCGCCGCCGCTGAAGCTGTACTCCGTGTCGCACCAGCGGCAGCGCAGCGGGCATCCGGTGAGCCGCACGAAGACCGTGGGCCAGCCGACCTGGGCGGCCTCTCCCTGCAGGGAGAGGAAGATCTCCGTCACCCGTACCCGGGCCGGGTCCTGTGCGGACGGCGCCGAGCGGGCGCGGGTCACGGCCTCCGTCACTGCCCGTCCAGTCGCCGCAGGCGGTCCTGTGCCAGGCGCGACAACGTCGTGCCTGGATGGTCCTCCAGCACCTGCTCCAGCGCCGCGCGCGCGTCGTCGGTGTTGCCCAGCTCGAAATGCGCATAACCGATCTTCAACAGCGCATCGGCCGCCTTCTCACTATCGGGGAATCGGTTACGGACCGCCTCGAAGTCGATAAGCGCGGCCTCGTAGTCGCCGCGCGCATACTTCGCCTCCGCCAGCCAGTAGAGTGCGTTCGCGGAATAGACGCCATCCGGATAGCGCTCCATGAACCGCTCGAGCAGACGGATCGCGGCCTCGTAGTCGCCGCCCATTAATTGGTTGAAGGCGGTCTCGTAGGATTCCTGCTCATCCGCATCGGGCAGGGGCTCGTCAACGGGAAGCGCTTCCGCCGTCGGCACCCGATCGGCGGCCAGGTCGCCCTCGACCAGACCGATGCGCTCGTCGAGGTTCCGGAACTGGTCCCGCTGGCGGGCCCGGACGTTGCGCAGCTCGTTCTCAAGCTGCTCCACCTGCCCCCGCAGCTGACGCACTTCCGACTGCAGGGCATCGACATTGCGCAGCATGTCCGTCAGCACCCCGGAATCGAGCAGGCGCTCGACGCGCTCCACGCGCATCTCCAGCATCTGCAGCTGATGCTGAGTGGCCACCGGCGGGTTCGACTGGGCCCAGACCGCGGGCACCGGGACCAGGAGGCCGATGCCGAGCAGCAGCCCGGCGATCCGGCGGGACAGCGCCCCGAGGCGAGGGTGTTGCAAGACCGGCATCATCGCAGGGGCCCGATGCGGGAGACCCGGGACGCGAAAGGGCCGCGCCCCGGCGGGACCACCGTCAGCGCCGCACCTCGTAGACCAGCTCGACGCGCCGATTGCGCGCCCACGCCTCCTCGGTCTGGGTGAAGGCCACCGGCATCTCCTCACCATAGCTGATCACCTCCAGCTGCGTATCGCGGGCCCCGTTCAGGTTCATGATACGGCGCACGGACTGGGCCCTGCGCTCGCCCAGCGCAAGATTGTACTCGCGGGTTCCGCGCTCGTCGGTATGCCCTTCAAGGCGCAGGCGCGCGTCGGGATTCTGCGACAGGTAACGCGCGTGAGCCTCCAGCATCGGGATGAACTCCGAGCGCACCGCATCGCGGTCGAAATCGAAATAGACCAGGCGTTCCGCCAGCAGGCTGTCCGGGTCGTCCAGTGGATCCACGCTCAGGTCGCGATCGACGCCGAGGCCCTGAGCCTCGGCATCCCTGCGGGCGCGCTCCGCCGCCTCGGCCTCGGTCTCGGCGGCCGCTGCCTCCGCGGCCTGCCGTTCGGCCTCGCTCA
>JAGTVE010000256.1 GCA_018224485.1 Thioalkalivibrio sp.
CTTCGACCGGGCCGAGGGCGTGTTCCGGGAGCTGATGGATTCACCCTCGGTGGGTCTGCGTGCGCTGGAGGGGTTGCAGAACGTCTACGAGACGCAGCGCGACTGGCCTCAGGCGATCGCGATCGGACTCCGGCTGCTGGACGAGGGGGGTGCGTCCGCGGCGCTTCGGATTGCGCACTACGAGTGCGAACTGGCGCAGGAGGACCTGGCGCGGGAGCGGATCGGCGAGGCGCTGGAACACGTGGACCGGGCGATGACGCTCTGTCCCGGGCTGTCACGGGCACTGCTGCTCCGGGCCCAGGTGGCCGAGCGCAGCGGCGACATCCCTCTGTCCATCCGGCTCGAACGGGAGGCGGTGGAGCGGACCCCGGCGCTGGCAACCCTGGTGGTGCCCAAGCTCGAGCGGCTGCACCTGAGCGCCTCGCTACCGCGCGGCTCGGTGAACCTCGAGGACACCCTGCGGACCCTGGCCAACGAGCAGAAGATCACCGTCGCCAGCATCGCGCTGATGCGTCTCTACCGTCGCACCAACCGTCTGGACGAGGCGTTGACGCAGCTGCACCGCATCCTGGCGCAGCGCCCGGTCCCGACCTCCGGGCTGCTGGAGGCGGTCCGCTGGATGAAGATCCTGCCGGCCGTGCATACCTATAGCGGCGAGTTTGCCGCCTTCGAAAAGGCGCTGATGGACCAGTTGCGCAGTCAGCCGCTTTACCAGTGCAGCAACTGTGGCTATCAGGGACGCGCGCACGTCTGGCAATGTCCGAGCTGCAGGCGGTGGGACACCCTGCGGGGAATGGACCTCGATCTCGATCAACCACCCAATCAGACCTTTCAGGTTTCACGGGAATGAACGTTAAAAATCTCCCACAACTGATTGTTGCGCTGGACTATCCCGACCGTCGCGCCGCGGAGTCGATGGCCGAGCGGCTGGACCCGGAGGCCTGCGCGGTGAAGGTGGGCTTCGAGCTCTTTGTGGCCGCAGGCCCCGGGCTGGTCGAAGCCCTGCAAGGGCGCGGGTTCCGGGTCTTTCTGGACCTGAAGTTCCACGACATCCCCAACACGGTTGCGGGAGCCTGCCGGGCCGCCGCGAGGCTCGGGGTGTGGATCGTGAACCTGCATGCTAGCGGCGGGCTCGAGATGATGGAGGCGGCCCGCGACGCGGTCCGGGAGGTGCGCCCGGAGACCAGGCTGATCGCGGTGACGGTGCTGACCTCGAGCGATGCCTCGACCCTGCGGGGGATCGGGATCGACCGCAGTCCGCAGGAGCAGGTGCTGCGCCTGGCCGACCTCGCGGTGACACAGGCGGGGCTGGACGGCCTGGTCTGCTCGGCCCGGGAGGCGCCGGCCCTGCGCGCGCAACTCGGGGATAGGCCGTGGCTGGTGACCCCCGGAATCCGACCGGGCGGCAGTGGCGGCGACGATCAGAAGCGCGTGATGACGCCAGGCGCGGCCTTCGCCAACGGCGCGAGTCACATCGTGGTCGGAAGACCGATCACGCAGGCCGCGGATCCCGCCGAGGCGGTCGCGGCGATCCTGCGAGAGATTCCGGGATAGGGGAGACCTCTGGGCCGGGGGTTGGCCAGGGCCGGCCCGGCGCGTTAGGATACGCGTGGCGCCGGGATTGGCGCCGTCCTATCGACAATGACATGGAGGTTTTCAGATGAAAAAGCTGACTCTCGCCGTTCTGATCCTGTTCCTGGTCGCCGCTCCAGCGGCCTGGGCCGCGGGCCCCGTGAACGTGAACACCGCGACCGCCGAGCAGTTGTCGGAACTCAGTAACATCGGTCCCGCGAAGGCGGCGGCGATCGTTTCCTACCGGGAGGAACATGGATCCTTCCGCTCGCTGCAGGAGCTCACCCGGGTCTCCGGGATCGGGGAGCGTACCGTCGAGATGAATCTCGAGCTCATCGAGATCGATTGACGGCCAACAGGGGCGGTGCATCTGCGGATGCGCCGCCCCTCAGTCACGACCAGAACCAGAGGCAACATGACGAAGAAACCGCAGAGTATCCGCATGGCCGTGTTTCCGGTCGCCGGGATGGGCACCCGTTTCCTGCCGGCCACCAAGGCCAATCCGAAGGAGATGCTGCCGATCGTCGACAAGCCCCTGATCCAGTATGCGGCAGAAGAGGCGGTCGCCGCGGGTATCGAGACCCTGGTCTTCGTCACAGGGCGCAACAAGCGCTCCATTCCGGACCACTTCGACAAGGCCTATGAGCTCGAGACGGAACTCGCGGAGCGGGGCAAGGACAAGATGCTGGATCTGGTGCGCAACATCGTTCCACCGGAGGTAACCTGCGTCTACGTCCGCCAGACCGATGCACTGGGCCTTGGGCACGCAGTGGCATGCGCGCACCCGATCGTGCAGAACGAGCCCTTCGCGGTGATTCTCGCCGACGACCTGATCGTGAATGACGGAAAGGGCGCCACCGCCCAGATGGTCGAGCGCTTCGAGGAGACCCAGTGCAGCGTCCTCGGCGTGGAGGAGGTCCCGCCCGGGGATACGCACATGTACGGTGTGATCGACCCGGTCAAGACAGACAAGGCCGGTTTCTGGGACGTGCGCGGCATCGTCGAGAAGCCAAGTCCGAAGGATGCACCCTCGAACGTGGCCGTGGTCGGCCGCTACATCCTGACCCCACGCATCTTTGATCTGCTGGATAAGCAGGAGCCCGGTGCGGGCGGCGAAATCCAGCTCACCGATGCCATCGGACAGCTGCTGAAGGAAGAACGCGTGACCGCCTACGAGTTCGAAGGCAAACGCTTCGATTGCGGCAACAAGCTGGGCTACCTGCAGGCCACCGTGGAGCTCGCGCTGCAGCACCCGGAACTCAAGGACGACTTCAAGGCCTATCTCGACGCCCGGGGGCTCTAGTGGCGATGCAGAGCGTTCGGTGCCCCGGGCCCTGCGCCACAGGCCCCGAACTCCGCGGATGGTCCACTAGTCGGCCGCCCTTCTGCTGAACGTAGTCCACGAGGCGCGCATCGGATGCACTGGCAGAGCCATCTCGGTGTCCTGCGTTCGCTGGTGATCTATTGGCGGCCGGGCCGGCAGCCGGGTCTGCGACGTCTGTACCGGCCCTTCGTGCCCGCCGGGGCGCTCGTCTTCGACGTGGGGGCCCACCTCGGAGACCGGACCCGCGCCTTCTCCGGTCTCGGCGCCCGCGTGGTGGCCCTGGAGCCACAACCCCAACTCTTTCGCTGGCTGCGCCGCCTGGTGGGATCGCGGAAGGGCGTGACCCTGCGCCAGGAGGCGGTCGGCCGGCAACCGGGGGAGGCCACGCTGGCGATCAGCCGGCGCACCCCGACCGTGTCCACGCTCTCCGGGGCATGGCGGAACGAGCTGCGCAGCCGCAACGCATCCTTCCGGGAGGTCTCCTGGGAGGAATCGGTGCGCGTGCCCCTGACGACCCTGGATCGCCTGATTGCCGAGTACGGGTTGCCCGATTTCTGCAAGATCGACGTCGAGGGTTTCGAGGCCGAGGTGCTCGCCGGTCTGAGTCGGCCCGTGCCAGGGCTGTCCTTCGAGTTCGTGGCCGGAGCGTTGGAGATCGCACTGGACTCGGTGGCGTTGCTCGAGGCGCTGGGACGCTACGAATTCAACGCGATTGCCGGAGAGGGTCGAAGTTTCCTCTTCCATCGATGGCAGGGCGCTGAAGAGATCCGGACATGGCTGGAGGCAGGCGCCGGCGGACTGCGCTCGGGTGATGTCTACGCCCGGTTGGGGACGGCAGTCCCAGGCGAGGCGCCGGCCCGCCGCAGTCCAGGGGCGCGGCCCGC
>JAGTVE010000257.1 GCA_018224485.1 Thioalkalivibrio sp.
CGTCGCCAGGCCTCGTTCACGGCAGTAATCCGACCCGACGCGTCCAGCACCGCGATCTGCACAGGCAGCGCGTCGAGCACCGCCTGACGCAGCTGCTCGCTCTCCAGGCGCATGCCAAAGGCCGGCTCCGGCTGCTCCGGTTCGCCAGCCCGTGTGCGGGGCCGTGGATCTGCGTCCGCGTTCATCATCACCTGGCCAGCCGGTTCATCGGAAGAGGTGTGTGGCTCATTCTTCATCCCGAGACTCCAGCTGCGGGCCATGAGCCCCCGTGATCCGGCCATCGAGATGATAGACCCGGTCCCGTCATCCGGCCACGGTGGTGCCCAGTGCCAGCCTCACAGGTCGCACAATTACCAGAGGCTAATCAGGTTTAGGTGCAAAACACAAGCCGCAACCGCCGACGGGCCCGGATCCCGCGTCCAGATCCCATGCACGGCCTCGCATCCCTCGAAGCCGCGGTGCCTTGTGTCCTAGAATGGGCCGTCCACGCGAAGGAGACGGCCTTGTCCGAACTCGATCCCAGCGCCCTGCTCGACTACCAGCCCCCGCCCGACGGCCTGTCGGGGCGCGTAATCCTGGTCACCGGTGCGGCCGATGGGATCGGTCGCGCGGTGAGCCTTGCCACCGCCGCTGCCGGCGCCACGGTCATCCTTCTCGACCGGGACATCAAGCGGCTCGAAAAGGTCTACGACGTGATCGAGTCCGCCGGCAGCCCGCAGCCCGCGATCTACCCGCTGAACCACGAGGGCGCGACCGTAAAGGACTACGCCGACCTCGCCGAGAACGTGTTGCAGTCGCTCGGCCGACTCGATGGGCTGGTACTGAATGCCGGTTGGGCGGGCACCCTGACGCCCCTGAAGTACTACGAACCGGAATTGTGGGTTCAGGTGATGCAGGCCAACCTGAATGGCCCGGTGATGCTGACACAGGCCGTGCTGCCGATGCTGGAAGAGAGTGGGCAGGGCTCGATCGTGGTCTCGACCCAGAACGCCCGCAAGGCCTTCTGGGGCGCCTTCGGCATCGCGAAGGCGGGGCAGGATGCGCTGATCGACATCCTGTCCCGGGAACACTCGGGCGACCAGGGCTTCATCCGCGTGAACGGCATCGACACCGGCCCCGTGCGCACCCGTTTTCGCGCGCTCCACTACCCCGGAGAGCAGGCCGGACTTCTACCCGCGCCGGAACAGGTGGTTGGGCCGTACCTCTATTTCCTCGGCCCGGAGGCCGGCCGGATCACCGGCGAGAACCTCTCGCTCGAGGGCCTGATTGCAGTGCCTGGATCCGCAGGAAACACACCCCCCATTGACCCGCGGTGACAGGGCTCAAGCGCGGAATCGACCGCGACTGCAGGACGCATGAAGCTGCGCTGTGCAGCCCGCAGGCGTCGCGTCGGGTTCTTCCCCGCGAACCTTGATGGTCCTGCACCACCCCTGACGATGAAGATCCCCCTCCCCCGCTTGCGGGGGAGGGGAGAAAAGCGCGCGTCCGGGGACAGAGCGATAAGGTTGCCCCTTTCTTTGCCCGTATTGCGCTATCGGCTCTGCGGCAGCGTCGGCACGAAGTGCATCACCTTTTCGACCACGTCGAGCTTGAGATGCGCCTCGGCGCGGAACCGGCCCGCGTAGGCCAGGTCCTCCTCGCGCAGCTCGTAGCAGGTCGCCCCGCTGATGTCGGTGAGCACTGCCGGAATGCCCGCCTCCTGGAAGGCGTAGTGACGCTTCAGATAGAAGCTCTCGCAGCACATCCCGACATAGGCCGGCACCTCGTCGGAGCGCATTTCCGCCAGGGTCTCCTGCAGGTGCTCGAAGTTGGTGATGGACACCACACGCAGACCCCGTTCCCTGGCCATCGCGTAGGCATCGCCCACCTCGCATTTGCCGCACTCGGAACAGCCGTCACGGAAACGGAACTTGCAGTCCGCGAGCTTGGCGCAGTAGGGGACCAGCATCACGGTTGCCTGCCGCAGGATGTCCTCGGCGGCCTCGCCCCGCGGGCTGTGCACGATCAGGGTGTTGCTCTGCTCCGGATTCATGCCGAAGCGTGCCGCCTGGGATCTGCGCGCGACCGCCAGACTTACCAGGTGCTCGAGATCATCCGCCCCGAAACCCAACAGGTCGGCATCGGAGGCCGCCTGCAGATCGTGGCGCAGCAAAGCCGCGCAATCCTCGAGCCGGCTCCCGCGCAACCCCTCAGCCAGCCGGACGAACAGATCGGATGGGCTGAACTGCACCGCTCCGCTGAACAGCGCCCGCTCCACGCGCGCTTCCGCGTTGACCTCGAGTTCGAGGTAGATGGCTCCACCCGGCGTCTTGATGAAGGCCTTCATCGCGTCCGCGGACAGACCGGCGAGTGGGGGGATGTGTGTCGCTTCGGGGGGTGGTGTTGGTTGGGAGGGATCGCGGCTGGAAGCCGCTCCCACGGAAGCCGCTCCCACGGAAGCCGCTCCCACGGAAGCCGCTCCCACGGGCGCTTCTGTGGAGGGTTCGAGTTGGAGCTGGAAGGCCGCGAGAAGGGAGTTTTGCAGCGAATCGCGGATCGTGGCTAGGGCCGGGGTGCGTCCGACGATCGCGCTGACGCTGGTCAGGCGTTCGCGGGCGCTCAGCACGCCCTCGTGGGAGAGCTTCTCGGTGGGAACGCGCAGGATCCGCAGCATCGTCTCCGCTTCCGGCGTGTCCACCAGCAGGCTTCCCTGCAGCAGGATCCGGTCGCCATAATGCGCAGCGAAACCACTGCCCAGCTTGCGGCCACCGGCCTCCACGTCATTGGGGAAGACGAACCGCGCCGCAACGTCCAGGCGATCCAGTGCGACCACCATCGCCTCTCCATGCAGCGCGAGGATATCCGCGAGCCGAGCCGGCCCGGAATACGCCGTTGGGAGCACCAGCGACCAGCACAGCTGCGCCGGATCGAGGTACAACGCGCCGCCGCCGGTCAGCCTGCGCACGACCTCGACGCCCTGCTCCTCACAGTAATCACCGCGCACGGCGATCGCGGCCAGTTCGTGAGCTCCCAGCTGAGCGCTGGTGGGGTAACGGGCGAATCGCAGCGCGGGGCCGCCGAGCAGCAGCTGAGCATCCAGTAGTGCGTGCTCACGGGCGCTGAGCAGGCCGTTGTCCATGACCCTGCAGGCCAGCGGCTCGAGCGGCAATCCTGGTCGTACTGAGTTCATCGTCATCTCTCCTCCCCTGCCGATCGGCACTGGCGGTCCATTGCTTATTGCGGACTGGGGCCTGCTCCCGCCAAGGAAGCGACGGGACCGCAAGCGCATCCTGACCTACACTGTAGGACATTCGAATTGGTTTCCGAATTGATTTGGATCAGACAGTGGCGCAGACGCTGATGGGACCATGGCATCAAAATGCTGCCGTTCGGCCCGCCGGGCAAAGCTGCAGCGCAACCGGATTCAACCCTGGGAGTGTGTCGTGATGACCAACTGGCAGCAACTGGTGCAGGCGGTGGAACCCCTGCAGGATCTCGAACTCGACACCGAACTGGTCCGGGGCCTCGAACATCTCGGCCATCACGGGGGCAATCGATCCGGGGAACACGCCGCGTCTCCCATCCATTTCTACACGCCCACCTTCAAGTCGTATCAGACCTCCGAGATCAAGAGCTGCGGAAAGAATGCGTGGCCCGCCGTGTCAATCACAGGCAGCGAATGCAAGCTGCAATGCGACCATTGCAAGGCCGCCATCCTGGAACCGATGATCCCCGCCCGTACGCCGGACGACCTGTGGCGGGTGGTGAACGAGCTGATCGAAGACGGCGCCCAAGGCCTGCTGCTGACCGGTGGTTCGAACCATCGCAACGAGGTCGAATACGCGCCCCACTACGAGACCATCCGCCGCATCAAGGACAGCTACCCCGAATTCCGCATCGCCGCCCATGCCGCGCTGATGGATGCCGACGCCGCGCTGAGCATGGCCCACGCCGGCGTCGATGTGGCGATGATGGACGTCATCGGCGCGCAGGAGACCATCACGAACGTCTACCACCTGCGCCGATCGGTGGACGACTTCGAGGCGACCCTCGAGAATCTGGTGCGGACTTCGATGCGGGTGGTGCCACACATCGTGATCGGGCTGCACTACGGCCGGATGCTCGGCGAATGGCGGGCGCTGGAGATCATCCGGCGGCACCTGCCCGACGCCGTGGTCCTGGTGGTCGTGATGCCCTTCTACGCACC
>JAGTVE010000258.1 GCA_018224485.1 Thioalkalivibrio sp.
CTGATGATGCCGACCCGGAATCCCTGTGCCTCCAGCAGCCGCCCGATGATCGCCATGCCGAAGCTCGGGTGGTCCACGTAGGCATCTCCGGTGACGATGATCACGTCGCAGGAGTCCCAGCCCAGGGCCTCCATTTCCGCGCGCGACATCGGCAGGAACGGTGCGACACCGAAGCGCTCAGCCCAATACTTCCGGTATGCAAACAGTGGCTTGGCCGTTTCCATTAAAGCGATTTCCAAGGTCGGACGCGGGCGGTGTCAGTCGCGGCTATGCACGCCGGCGTAGGGCACATTGGCCATCTCGACGAGGTCTTGATTGAAGGTGATCAGGTCGTCCTGACCCAGGTCGGCAAGACGAGCCCGGCCGGCCGCACGGGCCAGTACCTGCATCAGCTGCAGGGAGGCGTCGAGGAAGCGGGCGAGTCGCTCGCTTCCCCTCTCCGGATCCAGGCGCTTGCGCAGTTCCGGATCATGGGAGGTGACACCAGTCGGGCAGCGGTTGGTATGGCAGATGCGCGCACCGATACAGCCCACTGCCTGAATCGCACTGTTGCCCAGAGCGATTCCATCGGCGCCCAGCGCCAGGGCCTTGACGAAGTCCGCCGGAGTGCGCAGCCCACCGGTCACGATCAGCGTAACCCGGCCGCTGACACCGCGGAGGTTCAGGTAATGCCGCGCCCGCGCCAGAGCCGGGATGGTCGGAACGCTGATGTGGTCCCTGAGCAGGGCCGGTGCGGCCCCGGTGCCGCCACCGCGGCCATCGAGAATCACGTAGTCCGCACCGGCCTCGAGGGCGAAGGCCAGGTCCTGTTCAATGTGGTTCGCCGAGAGCTTGAATCCGATCGGAATGCCGCCGGTCCGTTCGCGCACCGAATCCGCAAAGCGGCGGAAATCCGCGGGCGTCTCCAGATCCGGAATCGCCGGCGGGGATACCGCGTCCTGGCCGGGCTCAATCCCGCGCACCTCGGCGATCTCTTTCGAGACCTTCGCCGCCGGAAGTACCCCGCCGATACCGGTCTTCGTGCTCTGACCGCCCTTGAAGTGGAAGGCCTGCACCTTCTCGAGCAATTCTTCCGAGTAGCCGTAGCGTGCCGGCCCCAGCTCGAAGAGGTAGCGCGAGTTCTCGGCCTGCTCTTCCGGGAGCATCCCGCCTTCTCCGGAACAGATGCCGGTGCCGGCTCGTTCGGCACCTCGCGCCAGCGCGATCTTGGCCTCGCGGGACAATGACCCGAAGCTCATGTCCGTGACCAGCAGCGGCATCTCGAGGCGCAGCGGACGCCGGGCCTCCGGTCCGATTACCAGTGCACTGCCCACCTCCGCGTCGGTGGCGAGCGGTCGGCGAGCAAACTGCGCGGTGAGGATCTGGATATCATCCCAGGATGGCGTGCGATCGCGCGGCACGCCCATCGCGACCGTGGGTCCCAGGGCTCCGACCTCCTCCAGCCCGCCGCGCGCGAGGGCGTGAATGAACTCCACGTGGGGCTCGGTCTCGGTGTTGCGCGGGGCCGGTGGGGCGTCCTCCCCAGCGTTGTACCCGGCGTCGGCCGCATCATCGCTCAAGCCGTTCCATTCCCGTCCGACCGCGCTCTCCGGCACCTGCGCGTGGGTTCCGTCGCAATAGGGAAGATCGCGGGACTGCTTGCACCGGCACAGCCAGTTCTCCCCCGCCTCGCGGGGGGTGAATGCGATCGGCTCGATACCGGTGCCCTCGTGCGAGCCATCACAGAAGGGTTGATCGCTTGAGCGCCCGCATCGACAAAAGTAATACTCTTTGCCCTTCTCGAGCTGGACACCCGCGGGTTCTACTGCGGCCACTATCGGCTTTGTCATCTCGACTCCTCAAGGTGAACTTCGTGCACCGCGCAAGCGTCTTGTACTCCGCCTGGTCACGGTCTGCCAGCCCGCCTGCCGATCCGCTGGCAACCGCGCCCACGGGCCCGGAAAGTGAAATAATCTCCCACCAAAACACCACATCGCGAGGTACCCCGATGGCGCGCATCGACCACCGACACACACGCCGCGACTACTGCCTTGGCCAGCTGCGCCGGGCCGATCTTGCGGCCCATCCGATCGATCAGCTCGCTGTCTGGCTGGTCGACGCGCAGAACATCGAGAACCCCGAACCGACCGCGATGATCCTGGCCACCGTCGGCGGCGACGGGCAACCCTCCGCCCGTACGGTCTTGCTGAAACACCTCGACGACGAAGGGCCATGCTGGTACACCGATTCCCGCAGCCTCAAGGGACAGCAACTCGCCGTCAACCCTAAGGCCTCGATCCTGTTTTACTGGCCCGAACTCGAACGCCAGGTCCGCCTGGACGGGGAGGTGCGCATGCTCGAACCGGAGCTCGCGGACGAATACTTCGCGAGCCGCCCGCTCGGTAGCCGGTACGCCGCCGCAGCCTCGCACCAGAGCCAGCCGATCGCCAGTCGAGAAGAGCTTGAACGCCGCCTCGATGCGCTGCGGGCGCGCTACCCGGACGGCGAAGTTCCGCGCCCCCCGGCGTGGATCGGCTATCGGCTCGAGCCGACCCTGGTTCAGTTCTGGCAGGGACGCGAAAGCCGGCTGCACGATCGCCTCCAATATACGCGGGAGGAAGAGGACTGGACGATTACCCGTCTGATGCCCTGACATTTGACCGGCCATTCTGCGTACCGCTTTCTACGACGATCTGCTATCATCCGCGCGCGATGACAGGAACCCTTGACCCCTGCGGTCCTCGGAACCGTCACTGCAGCTCGATCCCGCGGAGAGGTGCCGGAGCGGTCGAACGGGGCGGTCTCGAAAACCGTTGTACGCGCGAGCGTACCGTGGGTTCGAATCCCACCCTCTCCGCCAATACCTCAATAAAAACAGGCGCTTACGGGCGCCTTTTTGTTTGTGCCTACATCGGACCCATTATCCTGAAGGCGGTAGGACGCGGGCGGAAGTCTCCGCGCGCTACCTGGCGGGGCGGCCGAGGTGCCTGGGCGCGAGAGGTTCGCGGCACAGAGCAAGCAGGGCCCCGGTCTATGAGTCAGGATCCCACGACGGCTGGGGTCGGCGCAGCAGCAGAATGCGCACTTTCTGTCGTTATCGCTCCGACGCCCACGTTGGGGTTCCAGGGCTACCAGCCGATCGCCGCTCGTGCGCGCTCTGATGCAGCCCTAGAGGGCAAAAAAGCCGGCACATGCCCGGCCCCGTGAGGGTTGGCGGCGGTCAGTCGCCGGTTTCGTCCTTGCTCTCCCGCACGCCAGCCACGTACGCGGCCAGCAGTGCCCGCCGGATCTTTTCGACGTGCAACTGGTAAACGTCCTGCGCCTCGGTCCCGCGCATCTCCAGAGTTTCGACGTCCAGATAGTCGCGTGCGATCTCCCCGATGCTCGTGCCGATTTCCATCATGCTGCAACCCTCCCATGCATCCCGTCTCAGTGTAGCTCAGTGGAGCGTGCGGTGATCTTTGTAGATCACTTCCACACCATCCGATGCTTTCACCCGGAATGACCTGTCCGGTGCCGCTTCCACGATGACGGTGGGCTTGCCGTCATCGCCAGCCACCAGACGCAGGATGATGGGTTCGCCAGTCTCGGGGTCCGTGATGGTGGTCTCTTCACCGATCCGCAGTGAAAAGCGCATCGCTTCGCTCCTTGCGTTGTGGAGC
>JAGTVE010000259.1 GCA_018224485.1 Thioalkalivibrio sp.
GGGTGGAATACGCGGGTCAATGTTGTGGGAGCCTTGAAAGGAGGGCGGCGCGCCGCAAGCCTAACCGTGCGTAGGAGCGGCCTCTGGCCGCGATGCGGCGGTGGCCGTGGTAAGGCTCGATCGCGACCGGAGGTCGGTCCCACAGGGGCCGGGGTTTCGTAGGAGCGGCCTCTGGCCGCGAAGCGGCGGTGGTCGTGTTCAGGCTCGATCGCGACTGGAAGTCGCTCCTACGGAGCCGGGGTTTCGTAGGAGCGGTCTCTGGCCGCGATGCGGCGTGTGGCCGTGGTAAGGCTCGATCGCGACCGGAGGTCGCTCCTGCGGGTTGGTTGATTCTGGAGGTGACATGGGCTGGGTGAAGGGAGAGGTTCGCGAACTGACGCGATGGACCGAGCGCCTGTTCAGCCTGCGCGTGGACGCGGAGGTGGAGCCCTTCAAGGCCGGGCAGTACAACCGCCTGCGCCTGTTCATCGGCGAGGAGTGGGTGGCACGTCCGTATTCCTACGTGAATCCGCCCGACGTCCGGCCGCTGGAGTTTCACCTGGTCACGGTGCCGGAAGGTCCGCTGACCAGCCGCCTGATTCACATGGAGCCGGGCGACGAGGTGGAACTGATGCCCCGCTCCACCGGGCTGTTCACGCTGGACCAGCTGCCCGACGCGCGCGACCTCTGGTTGCTGGCCACCGGCACCGGCCTCGGACCCTTCCTGTCCATGCTCGGCTCCGAGGAGCCGTGGCGGCGCTTCGAAAACATCCGGCTGGTGCATTCGGTGCGTCACGGGGCCGAATTGAGCTACCAAGACCGCATCCGGGAGTACGCCCAAGGAGCACCGGGGCGCTTTCACTACCAGCCGCTGGTCACGCGCGAGAGCCTGGAGGGCATTCCGCAGAAACGGATCTCCGTGGCACTGCAGGACGGCCAGCTGGAGGCGCTGTGCGGACTCGGGATCGACGCTGTGCACTCCCAGGTGATGATCTGCGGCAACCCGGACATGGTTCGCGATACGCAGGCGATTTTGAAGGGGCGCGGGATGCAGCGTAACCGCCGCGGCCATCCCGGACAGATCACCGTGGAGAACTACTGGTGAGGCCGTAACAGGTCATAGGCCCAGGCATGGATCAGGCGCGCCACGTACGCCGTGTGTTCCGGACGCGTGAGCAGGTGATCGGCCTGGTGCAGTGCGACGAAGCTCTTCGGGTGCTTCGCGCGGGCGAAGATGCGCCGGGCATGGTCGATGCCCACGACCGTATCCCGTGGCGCGTGCAGCAGCAGAAGCGGACGGTCCAGCCCCTCCAGCGCGGAATCCAGGTCCTGATGCTCGACCGAATCCAGGAATTCGCGGCCGATCCGGATCCGGCGGCCGCCGATCTCCACCTCCGCCGCGCCGGCCTCCCGGATGCCATGCGCCTGGGCGCCGAACAGTCGGGTCACGTGCCCCGGTTCCGCGGGGGCCGCGATGGTGACCACGCCGCGCAGTTCCGAACGCAGCCTCGCGAGCGCGAGGGCCATCGCCCCGCCGAAGCTGTGTCCGATCAGCAGATCGGTGGAGAACCCGGTCTCCTCGTCGAAGGCATCCAGCGCGGCGCCGAGGTCTTCGCAGTAGGTCTGGAAGCTGCTGTCCTCGAAACGCCCCTCGGCATCACCCAGCCCCATGAAGTCGAAGCGCAGCGTGATGATGCCCTCCTGGGCGAGGGCCCGTGCCAGCCGTACGGTGGCCGGGAAGTCCTTTGAGCAGGCAAAGCAGTGCGCGATGCAGGCCTGTCCGACCGGTGTTCCCTCGGGCTGCACGATCACCCCGCCGAGGTGGATGCCGCGGGGCGTGAGGATCTTCAGCGGCCGGTTCGTGATGCCCATGGTTCCTCCGGTTCGATGCATTGGCGGCGCGGTTCAGGCTCTGCGATGATACGCGAGCCGCGTTGGCTGCAGGGGGGATCGTGGTCCAGAACGAGAGTGAACTGCGTGCACGTATCGTCGAGCTGGAGGCCGAGCACCGGGCGTTGGAGACCGCGATTCACGCGCTGCAGGAGGCCACGGCGCCGGACCTGTTCGCCCTGCGGCGACTGAAGAAGCGCAAGCTTCAGCTTAAGGATGCGATCGAGCGCCTGCGTAGCCGGCTGATTCCGGATCTCAACGCCTGATCCGGTTATCGTGAAGGCTCCGCCGGTGCTGAGATCGGTGACATTTGAAGGCGCGCGGATGTAGGGGGCCGGCCCTCTGGCCGATGGTTTTCTGGCGCTGGATCGCCGAGAGGGCTCGCCTCCTGCGGGGCCCAGAGAAAAGGCCCCGGACCATTGCGGTCCGGGGCCTGGTTACTGAAGGTACTGAAGGTCATGCACTGCTTCCCTCCCCCGCAAGCGGGGGAGGGAGCTTTTCACCGTGGGAGGCGGCGCAGTGCCGTGACGTTTATCCCCAGATGTCCGCGGTGATCCCGTCGTACCAACCCTTGGTGTAGAGGGCCTCCTGCCGGCGGACGGATGCGGGTGCATCCATCGGGCTCACGCCGCCCGCGCCCTCGACGCCACCGATCGTGCCATCCTGGTACGCGTAAACGGCAGCCACGCTGATCGCGTGATCCGGCGTGATCAGGCTGTAGCAGGTGTTGGCGGTGGACGGTGCCAACGGCTCCAGGCCCGCGAGGTCACGCACGATCGCCGCCGCGGCCACCTTGGCCTGGTTGTTGGCCGAGTGGCCAGACTTCGGCATCGCGCCGGCCACACTGGAGTCACCGATCACGTAGATGCCCGGATGGATGGTCGACTCGAAGGTCAGCTGGTTGACCGGGCACCAGAAGCCATCACCGGCCAGGCCGGTCTGCTTGGCGATCTTGCCGGCCGTCTGCGGCGGGATGTAGTTCAGCACGTCCGCCTTGAACTCGGTGAAGCCACCGTCGGAGATCGTCCTCAGGTTGGCTGCGTCGATCTCCTCGACCTGGCCGCCGCGGGAGCTTGCCACCCATTCGATCATGTCCCCGTAGTGCTGCGCCCATCCCTCCATGAACAGGCCCTGCTTGGAGAAGGCCTCCTTGTTGTCGAGAATGATGATCTTCGAACGCGGCTTCTCCTGCTGGAAGTAATGAGCAACCATGGACGCCCGCTCATAGGGTCCGGGCGGGCAACGGAACGGGTTGCCCGGGGCAACCATCACGAATATGCCGCCATCGGGCATGGCCTCCAGCTGCTGGCGCAGGAGCCTGGTCTGCTCACCGGCCTTCCAGGCGTGCGGGATGCGCTCGCTGTCGGCCTCGGTGATGCCAGGGACCGCGTCGTAGCGAAAGTCGATGCCCGGGGACATCACCAGGCGGTCGTAGTTCATCGCCTCACCGGCGCTCGTCGTTACGGTACGGCCGGCCGGATCAATCTCCATCACCGTGTCCTGCACCACCTTCACGCCATGGCGGGACTGCAGGGCATCGTAGCTCTGAGCGATGTCGTCCATTTCGGCATTGCCGCCGAGCACCCAGTTGCTGCCGTAGCAGGTGTAATAGGTCGCGTTCGGTTCGATCAGCGTCACGTCCATGTCCGGCGAGAACCGCTTGAGGTATTTCGCAGCGGTGGCACCACCGGAGCCGCCGCCGACCACGATGACGCGGGCACTGCGCGACGCGGTTGCCGTGCCATTCGCGGCACAGCCCAAGCTGGCCAGGGAGGCAGCGCCACCGATGCCGACGGCCTTCAGGAAATTACGACGGGAAAAATCAGTCATGTCTCAAGTCCCCCGGATTCTTATTGTATGGTGTCGAAGTAGTCGGCCATCATGACGATTTCCTCGTCCGTGTAGCCCTTCGCATGTCGGTTCATGATCGTGCCGGGGCGCGATCCGTCCTTGAAGGCCTGCATCTGGGAGATCATCAGGTCGCGCGGATAGCCGACGAGGTTCGGCATGTTTCCGGTCCCGTCAATGCTGTGGCAGCTGAAGCACGAGGTCGTGAGCAGCTGTCCACGATCGACCTCTGCAGCGGCCTGCGGCACGTAGGCCATGGCCATCATGGACACCGCGATACCCGCGGCAAGAATACGAGAACGTTTCATGGATGCGGACTCCTCCGTTTGAGTTTTGGCTCTAGTGGATTGGCGATCTCTTCAGACCGCCTGTTCTTATATCCGACCCCGCCCGGGGAGTGTTTCTTCCGGGCCGGGTTGGGTTGCTCGGGTTACCCGATCCGGAATTGACTGCCAGATTCCGGATACTCAAGTCGAAGACCCGTCGACGCCTCGACTAGTACGAACGATCACTACCACTTCCGAAGACTAGACCCAGAGTCTCGAGATTTCCAGGCAGATCGACGTACCCGGCAGGATCGGCCGCTGATGCAGGGGGATGTTCACTCTTCGTGCTCGATGCCCAGGGCATCCAGCCCCTCCAGCAGATACTCGGGAATCAGGGGTGTGGCGATCAGCCGATCCATGATCTCGGGCGACCAGTTGTCGATGGCCTCATGCAGCACATCCTCCCACTCTTCGGGCCCGTAATCGCCGCGGCCAATCCACTTCAGCGCGAGGAGCTCCGCCTGCAGCTCCCGGTCAAGCCCCTGCAAGCCCGAGCGCAGTTCCTGCAGAGTCAGGTCGTTTCCGTGGTCCGCCAGCATCTGCATCGCCCAATCGTCGTCGTTGCCCTCCATGGAATTGTCCGGAAAGACCACTTCCTCCTTTGCGTGGAATTCCCGGGTCAGGTTCACCACCCAGAGTACGATGTCGAGGTTGATCGTTAGCATGGGCTCTCCCCTCAGTGGGTTGTGGCCAGTTCCTGTGCCAGCACCCAGGGCGCGACCACGATTGCCCGGAAGACGGGTTCGCGACGCGCCCAGCGTCGCGCATCTTCGTCGCTGGCCCTGGCGATTGCGCCATCCCGCATCCAGGCGCCAACGCGTGCGGAGTCGTCGTCACGAAAGGCCTCGGCCACCGTGATCAGATCGAGTTCGGGGTCAACGCGCACGACAGCGCCGCGGGCGAAATGGGGTAGCAACTCGCGCCAGGCCAGTTCACCGCATTCCGACGCAAGGTCGGGTGTCTTCGTGGCTGCCGCTGTCTCGCTGCTCATCACGATCCGGGTGTCGTCTTCAGACGAGGTTCAGGCTACGCTTTTAGTGTAATACGTGGCTGCGGGTGCTGCATCGCAGGCGCTCCTGCCAATGGATCGCGTGCGGCTCTGCCGTCCGCCGATGCCGAAGGACCCGGAGATTGAGAATATGCGTCAGGACTTGAACCCAATCCAACGCCCGACCCGCCGCCGCGTCGTGCTGCTGGTCGCGCTGCTGGTTGTACTGGCGATCGGTTTACCGGTCCCGGGAAAGGCCGCTCCCGCCACGCTGGAAGAGGCGGTGGCACAGGTGGAACGGACACACGGCGGCCGCATCCTGTCCGCTCGTTCCGAGCGGCGCAACGGGGAGGTGGTCTACGTGATCCGCCTGCTGACCGACGAGCAGCAGGTTCGCAATCTCGAGATCGAGGGCGCAGAGGGCGCCCGGCCGTGAATCTCCGGGTTGCCCTGGTCGAGGACGACAACGATCTGCGGCAGAGCCTCGCCGACGCCCTCGCCGCCGCCGGCTGGCGGGTCGATCCTGCCGCAGAAGGCAGGACCGGCCTGTACCTCCTCGAGGAATACGCCTGCGACGTCGCGATCGTGGACCTCGGCCTCCCCGGTCTGGATGGCCTCGAACTCGTGCGCA
>JAGTVE010000260.1 GCA_018224485.1 Thioalkalivibrio sp.
GAACCTGAGCGGGCCGCGACGCGTGTGACCCACGGGGGAACGGCCCCTTCGGGGCCCGCCTTCGGCGGTTCGAGTCGCTCCCGGCGGATTTGTCCCCGCACGCGGGGGAGGGAGCTTTCATCGTCGGGGGTGGCAGTGCGCCATGGGAGTTAGCGTGAAAATCGGACGCAGGTCTCCTACGCTACGCACCTTGCCGCACGCACCCGGATCCGACGGGCTGCTAGACTCGAGCGAGACCTGGATCGGGTCCGGTGCCGGGCGTGAGCATCGCCCCGATGCGGGCCGTCGTCATCCAACAGGGGACCACAACACGCGGGGCGCCCGTCTGCCTGCGCCAACCGTGGCTCTCGCAGGGGAGCCCACAATCCCGGCATGTCGCATCATCCCGAACGTTCCCGTTATCGCTCGGCCCTCACGCTGGTGGCCGTGTTCGTGGTGCTGGCCCTTGTCTGGTTTGCGGGCAGCCACTGGCTGGTCAACAGTGCCTGGCTGCCGCAGCGCCTGTCGCAGCTGGAGGGCATCGAGATCAGCTGGGACAAGGGCCGCAGCCGGCACCCCGGCCGCTGGGAGGTCGAGGGCTTCTACCTCGCGCGTGAAGACGAGGCACTCGCGCTCTCCGTGCGGGCGGAACATGCCACGCTGGACCTGTCCGTGCCGGCGCTGCTGCGGGGCGAGCTGCGCATCGATTCGCTGGATGCCCGCGGAATCCGCCGGCTGACACTGAACGAACTCGCGATCGAGGGGGACGGGCGGCTGCAGCTGCACGATGCCCTGCTCGCGTCGCAGGAGCTGGAGATCGCGCAGCTGGATGTGCACCTCGAGCAGGGTCGTCTCGAACGCGTGACCGACAACGCCATCCTGGTCCGCGACATCGGTCTCGCCGCCGAGGCCTCGCTGACCCGCGTCGCCCCCGCCGAGGCCGGCGCCGACCTGCTGGAGGCGCTGTCCGGTACCCTGCGGCTGGATGCCCACGCCGACGCCTGGGACGTCTTCACGCCCTACCTGGCCCCCCTGCCCTGGCTTGCGCTGTCCGGCCATGGCTCGCTGCGGGGCGATCTCGCGCTGGAGCAGGGGGTCGTGGCCCCGGGCAGCACCCTGCGCCTGGACTCGCCTTCGCTGCGCGTGGAGATCGATGAAGACGGGCTGCGCGGGAACACGCGGCCCGACCGCGACCCGGCGACGCCCGATGGCAACGGCTACCGCCACCGTGGTACGGGCGACGGCTCGGTGCTGCTGGCGGTCTCGCCGGAAGATCCGGAATGGCTGACCCTGACCACGCGGCTGAGCGACGTGACGCTGGCCACTATCGATCCGTACGCGCGACAGGCGACACTGACACTTGCCGTGGACCTCGACAACCGGCGCCTGGACCGGCTGGAGGCGCCCGAGCGGGCGCGGCTCGCGCTCCGCGGCGAGGTGATCCGGCTGGACGTGCTTGATCCCTATCTGACGCAGCTGCTGGACGGCCGGGGCATCGGGCTGCGCGGCGCTGGCGAGCTGAGCGCGGAGCTGGAGACGCTGGGCCCCCGCCCGGTCCGGGCCCGCCTGGAGGTCACGGCCCCGCGACTGGGCGTCCAGGCGCTGGACTACCAGGCCAGCGGCGGAGGCACGCTCCGTGCGCGCCTGGACGACGGGGATGGCGTCGAGGTGGAGGTTCGACTCGCCGGAGCCGCCCTGCGTCACCAGGCGCGGCAGCTGCTCGCGGATGCCGAGCTTCAGCTGACGGCGAGCGGTCCCTTCGACCCGACACGACCGCTGGACGGCACCCGCGCAGAGGTCGCCTGGCAGGCGGCGCGCCTACCCGACATCGCCGCACTGCAGCCCTATCTGGAGCCCTTTCTCGCCGATCCGCCGCCGTTGCAGCTACTCGGCGGAACGGCTCGGAGTCACGGGCAACTGGAGGTCGCGGAGGGTCTTCTGCGGGGCTCGATGTCACTGACCGGCGAGGGACTTCGGACCCGGCTTCGGGAACACGCCGTCGAGAGCGCCATGGAGCTGACGCTGGCCCTGAACGAGGCCGCACTGGACCGCACGCGACTGGACATCTCCGGCAGCCGGTTGAACTGGCGGGCGCGCGGCGAGACCCCCGCGGCCGAACGACTGGAGAGTGAACTGGTGCTGCGCGAGGGGCTGCTGCACCGACGCGATGGGACACCGGGCGGGCGACTGGTCCTGGAGGGCCGGGTCGAGCAGCTCGGGTTCCTCAACGCCTTTCTGCCGGATGCGCACGGGCTTGCGCTGCGGGGCGACGGACAACTGCGCCTGGAGGGGGGCTTCGAGGGCAACCGGATCCTGCCCGGCACACAGCTTCAGGTGGCGGCGGAGCGGCTGCGGGTGGGATTTCTCGACCACCAGGCCGCGGGAAGCGGCGAACTGAACGCCCGGCTCGAGACGCCGGAAGAGGCCCGGCTCTCGCTCGAGATCCCACGGTACACGCTAGAGCGCGAAGACGACGACCGCCCTCACCTCTACGGGCGCGACCTGGTGCTGACGACCCGAACCGGGACCTTTTCCCAGGTGCTGGCGGCACCTGACCCCGCCCATTTCACCACCGAGATCGCCCTACCGGATACGGAGATCCCGGATTTTTCCCGATACAACACATACCTGCCCGAGGACGCCGGGATCACGCTGCTCGGCGGAACGGCGCGCCTCGCCAGCGAGTTCACGCTGTCAGGCCTTGACGCCAGCGGCATGCTGAACCTGCGCGCGTCCGGTGTGGATCTCGCCCTGCTCGATCAGCGCCTGCGGGGCGATCTGCACCTTGCCCTGCAGCTGACGGAGGGCGATCTGGCCACCCGACGGTTCGGTGCGGGTGGTTCGTTCCTGCGTCTGGATCGGGTGCAGCGTCAGGGCGGGACGCGAGCGGAGGATGCCGGTTGGTGGGTCCATCTCGACTTCGACGACGCACAACTGCGCTGGACACAGCAGATCCATCTGGCGAGCCGGCTGCACCTGAGGATGCGCGACACCGGCCTGCTCGCCCGCCTGTTCCTGGAGCGTGCCCGGGACAGTGACTGGCTGAGCCGGCTGCTGGATGTGCGCGGCATTGCGGGCACCGCGCGGCTCGATCTGAACGAAACGCGGATCCGCCTCAGCGACGTCGATCTCCGGGGAGAGAACCTGACGCTGCTCGCCGACCTGGCGCTGGCGGAGGGCACCTCCAACGGCGCCCTCTATGCGCGGCTCGGCATCCTCGGTCTTGGCGTGGAACTCGATGACGGCGAGCCCACGCTGCGCATCCTGAGGCCGCGGCGTTGGTTCGATGCCTGGCGCGACCGCCACGCGCACTAGTGCGCCATGCCCGAGGGCATGAACGCTGGCAACCATCTGCACCGGCCGGTCAGGCGAGTTCGAGTTCATAACGCGGTCCGCGGCCAGCTCTTGCGTTTCGACGGGAGGGGCCTGGAGGCAGGTCTGCCACCCGCCATTCGCTTTTGGGCCCAAAATGCCCGCCTCAAGGCCGAAAATGACCCCGTTTTAGGCTCTTTTAGATAATAGAATCAGAGACCTGGCTTGGTCCGACCCCCGCGTTGCCCGCGTTGCTCTTCGTCCGACCCCATGCCCATGCCGGTTAAAGCCCTGCGCGGGCTTGCCGATATACACGGCGAGCGGGTCTTCTTCCGTGCGTTTGGTTCCGGGCTCCGGGGGGGGCTCCGGACACCGGCAATCCGGGACTGCATGCGGCGGAGCTTGAGCGCTATGCCGTTGGGCGCTGACCGATGGGTGACGGCGGGGAACCGCAGCGGCTGATCCCTGGGCGTGGGCCTTTCGGCCGGGTGGAACACGACAAGGCCTGACCTGGTCGACCGCGCGCACGGCCCACGCGCGTCACCCGGGACAATGGAACGCGCTGAGGGGGGAGCATCCGATGTTCGGTTTCCTGAAAAGAAGGACTCACCGGGTCGCGGTCCGCGGGGAACCCGTGAGCCGGAACCGGGGAGGCCCGTTCGAGACGCACGCGCCCGCGGCACAACCTGTGCCTGCGGCATCTCCGGGCGGCATGGCAGGTCCGTCTTCGACCGATGGCTTGCGTGACACGGACATGGCCGCCCTTTACCGCCTTGCCAGGGTCAACGTGCTGGAGGCCGGTGCGGTCCTGTCGGGTCCGAAGGACCGCGGTGGCGCCGTGCATATGCTCGTCAAGGGCGAGGTCGCGCTGCACGACGCAACGGGCAAGACACTGGTACGGAACGCGGCGGGGACATGGATCGGCCAGCTTGATGCCACGGAATCCGGAACGCCCGGCTGTTCCGCGGTGGCGACTGGACCGGCCTCGGTGCTGTCGCTGGATCGAGCAACGTATGACGGGCTCGATCGTGACCTCAAGCTTCGAGTGCTGACGCAGGTCCAGGCACGCGAGCACGCCCTCGTGCGCGCTCTCGCCGCGCGCAACGACGAGCTCAGCGCCCGGAGCGGAGTGCTCGCGGACGCGCTCTACCAGTCCCGCCAGACGGCGGACGCCGATCTGTCGAAGACCGAGACGGTCCGGCAGATCATCCAGAGGGTGCCACGCCTGCCGGTATCCACGGCGACACTGCTGGGCAAGCTCTTCGACGAGCGCAGCACGAACGCGGAAGTCGTCGAACTGGTCAAGTCCGACCCCTCTCTGACCGCCGCGCTGCTGAAGGCGATCAACTCCCCGCTGTATGGCCTTAGCCACAAGATCACCCATATCAACCACGCGGTCACCCTGCTGGGCTTTGACGGGGTTCACCAACTGGTGCTCTCCGAGAGCATGCGCAAGAGCCTGCCGGAGACACCCAGGTTTCAGAATACCCATCAGCGCGCCGTCGAAACCTCGCAACTCGCGTTTGCTGCGGCCCAGGCAACGGGCATCCGCCACCCGGCCGAGGTCTCGACCATTGCCCTGCTGCACGAAATCGGCAGCGTTGTGCTGGAACTCCTGAAGACGGCAAACCCGCACCTGGAAATGGCCTTGGCCACGGTGGACTCCACCGGCATGGGGGCGGAGCTGTTGCGTGCCTGGAACCTGCCCGAACCGCTATGCCGGAGCATCGAATTGCAGCATTACCCGGGGTTCGCGCTGCCCGAACACGTGCCCGATGAGGTGCGCAAGAACGTGGCCCTGCTGTATCTGGCGAATCGTTTCCACGACCGGGTTCACGGCCAGCATGACCGCATGCCATGGCCCTTTGCCCCTGAATACCTCGCCGTGTTGGGCGTCGTCGGTATGGACGAGTCGGAGTTCTTTCACCAGAAGGTCCGGCCTGTACTGCTGGGCCGCGTGAAGACCCTGCCGAAGTCGCTGGCGCAGGCCCTCTCCGCCTGAAATCCGGGGCACGGGATCATGGGGTCGGCGCAACCCGGCACCCGAACGCGTCGGGTTGGCCTCTACCAGGCCCCCGGGTGAGGCGAGTCCTCTCGGCGGTCCGGCGTCGGGCGGAAGACCGTCCAGGGGGCCGGCCTCCTGCATGCGAACCGGTGCCCGACAAGCCGTCGGCCGGGGCCTGAGTCTCGCGCCGATTGCCTGGAGCTCACTCCGTGGTGACGGAGTCTTCGTCGCTGGTGAGGGCCGTGTCGAGGGTGTGCCAGGATAGGGTGGCGCACTTCACGCGCATCGGGTACTCGTGGACGCCCGCCAGCGCACCGAGGCTGCCGAGTTCGTTCGGGTCCACATGTGGGTGGTCGCTGGTCAGCAGGTCGTGCATCTCGGCGAACAGGCGCTGGGCCTCCTCTACGGTCTTTCCGCGTA
>JAGTVE010000261.1 GCA_018224485.1 Thioalkalivibrio sp.
GGGACGAGGGATCATGTCTGGCGGCGGTGGGCGCGGCGCAGGATGAACTCCCACTGCGACTCGGTGATCGGCATGATCGACAGGCGGTTGCCGCGCCGTACCAGCGGGCAGTCTTCGAGCTCGGGTTGTTCCTTCAGCCAGGTCAGCGGGATCACTTCGTCGAACTTCTCTTCAAAGGCGACATCCACGCGATACCAGCGGGGGTTGTCCGGATCGCTCTTGGGGTCGTAGTACGTGTGTTCGGGGTCGAAGGCCGCGTCGTCCGGGTACCCCTCGCGGTGGATGCGCATGATGCCGACAACGCCCGGTACCTTGGTGTTCGAGTGATAAAAGAAGGCGCAGTCCCCCTTCTTCATTTCGTCGCGCATCATGTTCCGCGCCTGGTAGTTGCGGACGCCCTCCCAGGGTTCGACGCCGACGCGCTCGAGGTCGTCGATGCCGAAGACATCGGGTTCCGATTTCAGCAACCAGTAAGCCATCGGGATTCCTTGCGGGCCTGTGGGGCGGTGGCGAATACGGCATTGCCGTTGTACCAGAAAGCGGCCCCGGCCGGGCCGAAATCCGTGCCGGGCGGGCAGGAAATGGGCTGGTGGCCTGGGCCGTGGGAGTCAACGTGAAAATACGGCCACGGATGGACACGGATAGGCCCGGAAAAAAGGCGAAGTGACTGAATAATAAATATCTTGCGGATTCGGTCCATCTTCTTCCTGGGCCCGTTTTCACTCATGGGGACAGCCCGTGGGCATGACGGTCAGCGCTGGTGGCGGAACAGGGACCATCCGTGTTCGGTGATCACGCCGTCCAGTGGCACGTCCCAGGGCTGGCGTTCCAGTCGCGGAACCTGCTGGAAGGCGTGGGCAATGCCGATCAAGCGTGGCCGTGGCGCCCTGCCGAAGCGGCGCAGGGCGAAGTAGCGGTCGTAGTAGCCGCCGCCCATCCCGAGGCGGTGCCCGTTGGCATCGAAGGCCACCAGCGGCAGCAGAACCACGTCCAGCTCGCGGCGCCAGATGCGTGGCGCATCCGGGCAGGGCTCGGGAATGCCGAAGCCGTTGTGGCAGAGACGATCCTCGGGAGACCAGGCCCGGAAGTGCATGCGCCCGGGTCGGTGTCGATCGAGCACCGGCATCGCGACACGGACGCCCGTTGAGGCTTGGCGTGCCAGCAGTCCGGTCAGGTCGATCTCGCCGCGGATTCCGAAGTAGCCGGCAAGCGTCCGCGGGCCGAGAAGGCGCAGGCAGCGCAGGGCGTGCGCCGCGATCGCAACCGAATTCGCCCGGAGTATCGCGCTGGACAGGCGGGCACGCCTCCGGCGCATTTGCAGGCGCGTCGCAAGGGGCGCCTCGGCGGGTGCGAAGGGTGGGTGTCCAGGCATAAGAAAAGGGGGCGTGCACCGCGTTCGCCGTGGTGGCCTTCGACCTTGAACCAGCGGTTCAGGTGGGACGAGGCTTCGGGTTTACAGGCTTTCCGCACGGGGGCGGACATGCTCAACCACCCGAAAGTGCTCCGGTCCCGTGGTTGACGATTAGGCTCAAGGGTACCACCCAGCCACTCACGAACGCCGCAGACGCACGCCCGAACTCATATTATGGGCCATTCGTACCGTCGCGTGCAGTTTCCCCCAACTTTTTTTCCACTGCGTCCGCCAGCGTCTGCAGGCGCTCCGGGGTTCGCACCTGCAGACGTTCCAGGTCGCGGCTGCACGCCAGCATCTCGTGCGCGAGGTTCAGGGCCACCATCACCGCGATGCGGTCGACGCCGACCACCCGGCCGGCATCGCGAACGGTGCGCATGCGCTCGTCGAGCAGGTTGGCCGACGCGAAGAGGTCGGCGCGTTCCTCGGGTGGGCAGGCGATCTGGTACTCCTTGCCCAGGATGTTGACGCGTACAGGGTCGGCGGGACGGTTCATTCGGGGTGCTCCATGGTGCGCAGGCGGGCGATCATGCCTTCGACGCGGTGCCGGGCCTGTTCGGTGCGCTCCTTGGCGGCGGAACGATCCGCACGCAACTGGCGGAGCTGATCATGGAGCAGCCGGTTCTCCTCGTGCAGGGCCGAGCAGCGCTCCATCAGGCGGGAGACCTGCGTTTCTAGCCGTTCGACGGCGGCATCCACCCCGACGGGCTTCGTGGTGTCCATTGCGTTTACAGCCCCCGATTCATGGCATTAGAAGAGGATAATGGCTCCGAGTCTAGGAGTGGCGACAGGCAAGCGTCAACTGAGGTGAACGCCCGAGCGCGGGGTTGACTGGCACCGGAGCGCTACCGGGGGCTGTCGCCCAGGGGGCTGGCCTCCAACGGTGCTGGTCCCGGCCCTCTACAGGAGCGAGCCTGCTCGCGAATGCGCCGCAGGCGCGGCATACGCCGGGGCCGACCCGACGCCCATTCGCGTGCGAGGCACGCTCCCACACGGTCCCTTCTGGCCCTTGTGGGTAGCGAGCCCTCTCGGGGATCCGGCGCCGGTAGATTGCCCCGGGGCCTGACCTCCCGCGAGGCGACCGCACGATCCGCGTCCGCCGATGTCACTGATGTCAGGCGGTTGCGGGGGTTGCGCTCCGCGGCCAAAATGAACCAGGCAGGAGTCAGCACTCCTTGGGGAATCATGTATGAGCGACATTCCTCCACCCGGTCCCTATGCCACCATCGTCGAGTCGGTGGCGCACAATGGCAAGCTCTGCCGCGTGGTCGACAACACCGGAACCATCGAGCGCGCGGAACTGGAGCGGCTGCTGGCCGATCTTATCGAGGCCCGCCACTTCGGGCTGCGCGCGATGTCGGCGAAGGGAAGCAACTCGATCCGGCTCGGCGAGCCCGATTTTACGCACATGCAGTTCGGGGACCGCATCTACCGCATGTTGTTGTTCCCGTACGAAGCACGCCTGGAGACGTTCTGATGTCCGCACTGAAACCGGAAGCCGAGCCGCTCGATGCGTTACTGCACTCGTCGGGGCTGGGCTGCAGCGCCTTTACGGCGCACGGTGTGCTGTCCGGCTGCCTGGTGGCGGACGACAGCCTGTCGGCGGCTCGGCTCGCAAAGGCGCTCGGCGAGCGTCATCCGGCTCCCGGACACGATGAGGCGGCCCTTGGGGCGGCCATCGAGGATATCCGGCTGGAGCTGCTGCGTGCGTTGAACGATCCGGATCTCGGCTTCGAGCCCCTGCTGTCGGAGGATGACGATCTGGCGCGGCGCAGCCATGCCCTCGCTCAGTGGGTGGACGGCTTCCTCGGCGGATTGGGTCAGACGCCGCGGCTCGGCGGGCTCAAGCCGTCGCCCGAGGCGGCCGAGATCCTGCGCGACTTCGCGGAGATCGCCCGGCTCCAACCCGAACCGGAGGATAGCGAGGAGAACGAGGAGGCCTTTGCCGAACTCGGCGAATACGTGCGCGTAGGCGTGATGCTGCTGGCCGAGGAGCTGGCCCCGGAGCGGCCCCGGCAGCCGATACCCGTGCAATGAAGGCGCCCGCGATCACCCTGAAGGCGTTCACGCGCCGTCGCGAACGGCTGATGCACGCGATCGGCGGCGACGCAATCGCGGTGATACCGGCCGCGACCGAGAGCCTGCGCAACCGCGATGTCGAGTACCCCTTCCGCCAGGACAGCGACTTTCTGTACCTGACCGGCTTCCCTGAGCCCGATGCGGTCGCGGTGCTGATGCCCGGACGGGAGGCCGGCGAATACGTGCTGTTCTGTCGCGATCGGGACCCGGACATGGAGACCTGGAACGGGCGCCGCGCCGGGCCCGACGGGGCGGTGGCCGACTACGGCGCCGACTGCGCCTTCCCGATCGGGGACATCGGCGAGATCCTGCCGGGGCTGATGGAGAACCGCAGGGCGCTGTGCGCGCCGTTCGGGCACACCGAGGCGATGGACCAGCGACTGTTCGGGTGGGTGAAGCAGGTACGGGCGAAGGCGCGCTCCGGCGTGCGGGCACCCACCGAATTCGTCGCGCTGGAGCACCACCTGCACGAGCAGCGCCTGTTCAAACAGGCCGACGAGCTGCGCATGATGCGCCACGCCGCCAGGATCTCCGGCCAGGCCCACGTGCGCGCGATGCAGGCCTGCCGGCCGGGCATGGCCGAGTTCGAGATCGAGGCCGAGCTGCTGCACGAGTTCCGGCGCTACGGGACCGAGCCGGCGTACCACTCCATCGTCGGGGGTGGCGAGAACGGCTGCATCCTGCACTATGTCGAGAACCGCAGTCGCCTGAAGGCGGGGGACATGCTGCTGATCGACGCCGGATGCGAACACGGCGGATACGCCTCGGACATCACCCGCAGTTTCCCGGTGTCCGGACGCTTCGCCCCCGCCCAGCGCGAGGTCCACGAGCTGGTACTGGAGGCGCAGGCCGCGGCGATTGCCAAGGCGGTCCCCGGCAACCACTGGAATGATCCCCACGACGCCGCGGTGGGAGTGCTCACCCGCGGCCTGAAGTCGCTCGGGATACTGAAGGGCCGGCCTGCGGACCTGATCCGCAAGGAGGCCTACAAGCCCTACTACATGCACCGCACCGGTCATTGGCTGGGGCTGGACGTGCACGATGTCGGCGACTACCGGATCGGCGAGGCATGGCGACTGCTGGAGCCGGGCATGGCGATGACCGTGGAACCCGGCCTCTACTTCGGACCGCAGGCGAAGGCGCCGAAGCGCTTCCGCGGGATCGGGATCCGCATCGAGGACGACGTCGCGGTGACCCGCGAGGGCAACGAGGTGCTGACCGACGCCTGCCCGAAGACCGTCGACGAGATCGAGGCCTGCATGGCCGCCGGGGGAATGGACCGGGCGGGAGCCGCCTGATGACGGCACGCAGGCGCAACTGCGACGTGCTGATCGTCGGCGGCGGGCCGGTCGGTGGTCTGCTCGCCTGCCTCCTGGCCCGTGGTGGTCTCGATGTGGTGCTCGCGGAGCGCGGGGCGCCAAGCCCGCGCGGCGGGGACACGCGCGGGTACGCGCTGGCTGCCGGTACGGTCCGCGTGTTCGACGATGTCGGCTACTGGCAGACGCTCGCGCCGGAAGCCGAGCCGATTCTCGAGGTTCACGTGAGTCGCGAGGGTGGCTTCGGCAGCGTGGTGATGGATGCCGCGAGCCAGGGTGTTCCCGCTCTCGGGCAGGTGGTGCCGGCCGCGCGCATCAGCGCGATGCTCGCGGATGCGCTGTCGGCAACCGGTGTCGAGCGCCTGGATCAGACCGGGCTCGAGATTCTGGAGGCGGCGGGGGACGAGCGGCGGGAGGTGGTGCTCGCAGGCCCGGACGGGCGCCATCGCCTTGCCGCACGGCTCGTAGTGGCCGCCGACGGCACCGGATCGGAAACCCGTGCGGCGGCGGGGATCGAGGTTCAGCGGCGCCGGTATGCAGCCGACGCGCTGGTCTTCGATGTCCGATCCACTCGGCCACATCGCGGCAGGGCCTTCGAGCGTTTTACGCCGGAGGGTCCACTGGCGCTGCTGCCCCAGCCCGGTGGCCGGCTCAATGTGGTGTGGGTGGCGCCGACCGAGATCTGTGATGAACGCGCGGCACAGTCCGACTCCGAGCGCATCGCAGGGCTGCAGGCCCGGGTCGGCTGGCGCCTCGGCCGGCTCCACGCGGCCGGTCCCGTCGCCCGGTTTCCGCTGGAGCTGGTGCGGGCGCGGCGCCTGTACGACCACCGGCTGGTGCTGGTGGGCAATGCCGCGCACGGGTTGCATCCGGTCGCGGGCCAGGGTCTGAACCTGTCGCTGCGCGACGTGGCGGTTCTTGCTGGGCGCTTGTTGTCCGCGCGCGACCCGGGGGCGCCCGAGACGCTCGCGGCCTACGCGCAGGCACGCACCGGCGACATCGACCGGGTGGCCACGGTAACGGACTTCCTCGCACGTGGCCTGCCGGTGGGTGAGAGGTTCGCGCCGCGCGCGCTGCGCATGGGAATGCTCCTGCTCGACCGGATCGGCCCGTTGCGCCAGCTCTGGGCGGAGCAGGCGATGGGCCTGCAGCCCCTGCCGCGACGGATCCTGCGCGGGTTGCCAGCCGTGCCTCGGGCAAGCGGCGCAACCCCCGCGGCCACCGGACGAAGGGGGGAGGGCCTATGAGTGGATCGGTCGAGCGTTTCGACGCGGTAGTGGTCGGGGGTGGTGCTGTCGGGGCGGCCACCGCGCTGGGTCTCGCCCGTGCCGGGCACCGGGTGCTGCTGCTGGATCGGAGGCCGAAGCCGGTGTTCTCCGAAGAGGCACCGGTCACCCGCGTGGCCACGCTGAATGCCGCGTCAATGCAACTGCTCACGGATCTCGGTGTGGCCGACAGGGTGCTGGCCCGGTGCGGATATCCCTTCCATCGCATGGAGGTCTGGGACGCGAACAGCAGCGCCGAGCTGCACTTCGACGCTGACGACCTCGGGCTTGCGGCACTGGGATGGACGGTCGAGCATCTGGCGCTGGAGGCCAGCCTGTGGGAGGAACTGGAGGCCGCCGGCGGCGCCGTGCTGCCGGAGACCGGCTGGCGCGCGCTCGACTGGTGGCCGGACCGGATCGATCTGCACCTCGAAGGCGGCCGCGTGCTCGGCGCGAGGCTGCTGATCGCCGCGGATGGCGCGGAATCGGCGCTGAGGGCGCGGGCGGGCATCGCGGTGCGCCGCAATCCCTACCACATGACCGGCGTGGTCACGACGGTCGCCACGCGTTTCCCGCACCAGGACACGGCCTGGCAGCGGTTCAACGGCGAGGAGATCCTGGCCTTCCTGCCACTGGCGGACGGTCGCTGCTCCATCGTCTGGTCACTGGCGGAGTTCGAGGCCGAGCGGGTGCTGTCGCTGGACGATGCGGCCTTTGCGGAGTCGCTCAGGGACGCCTTCGGCGGACGGCTTGGCGACATCCTGACGGTGTCTCCCCGAGCGGACTGGCCGCTGGTGGGACGCCAGGCCCGGGACTATTTCAGCGGCCGTTTGGCGCTCGTCGGGGACGCCGCGCACACCATCCATCCGCTTGCGGGCCAGGGTCTGAACCTGGGCCTCGCGGACGTTCGGGCACTGCTCGACGCGGTCCCCTCCGGTACAGGTGCGGATCCCGCGGATGCGACGGCGCTGCGCGCCTACACCCGCAGCCGGCGCCTGGACAACGAGCTGATGCTGCGTTCGATGGAGGGTCTCCGCTGGCTGTTCGGCTCGTCTCAGCCGCCCGTGGCCTGGGCACGCGGGTTCGGGGTGGGCCAGGTGGATCGCCACCGGGCGCTCAAGCGCTTCTTCGCGTTGCGGGCCATGGGAGGGAGTCCGGCGCCGGTGGGGTGACGGGCGCGCGGGTCGCCCCGCAAACCCGCCGGCGCACGAGCCTCCCGGGCCGATCCTTCGGTAGAGAGTCAGCCCTCTTATTCACATGCGAATCGGCCGCGGTCGCGTTTGCGAGTGGCCGCGGTCGGAAGGGCCGATCCGGTATATTAGAGAAATATGAGAACCGATATAAAACAATTACTTGGCATTTGCGGTTAAAAAATAGCCAGTTTGTTCCCGGGACAAGGGGGGACAGGCCCTGTGGGCCATTGACGACAAACCATCCACAGAGTTGTCCACAGGTATTGTGGAAAAATGACAGTCTGGTTTCAGCGTCAATCAGTTACCGAGAAAAGCTGCGCAGGGTTGCGACCAAGACGGCCCAATTACAGGCTGCACGCCGATACGGGATTTTACGTCCTGCACGGCTTGGGCTAGACTTGGCGTCCTGCCGGTGGGGGACCGCGGTCTGCCACCACACCGACCTGGAAGAGTGCCGTTCACGGAAGTGGACGGCCGCCGAAGGCGCAACGTCCGCCCGGAATCGCTCAGGCCACCCGGACCGGGACGGTGATCAAGGCAGACTCTGGAGAGCGGCCGTGTACGGCCCACCGAAGGGGGCGTTGATCGCAACGCAAACTCTCAGGTTTCAGGACAGAGGGGCGGCCGGTGCACTACGCGCTGGCCGCCCTTTTTATTGAGTTCTGCCACGGAGGTTCCGGATGACGCTGAAGACCACGCCCCTCCACGCCGCGCACCAGCGGGCCGACGCGCGCCTGGTCGATTTCGCCGGCTGGGAGATGCCCCTGCACTACGGATCCCAGATCGACGAGCACCACGCGGTCCGCAGCGGTGCCGGCGTCTTCGACGTCTCGCACATGCAGGTCGTGGATGTGTCGGGCGGGCAGGCCCAGGCCTTCCTGCGCCGGCTGCTGGCGAATGATGTCGCGAAGCTCCGCGCCCGGGGACGCGCGCTGTACAGCTGCATGCTGAACACGGAAGGCGGGGTGGTCGACGACCTGATCGTCTACTTCAGGGGCGACGAGGGTTATCGGATGGTGGTGAACGCGGCGACCGCGGAGGGCGACGTCGCCCACATGCGCGCGGTCGCAGAGGGCCTGGATGCGTCCGTGGAGACCCGCCCGGAACTGGCGTTGCTCGCGGTGCAGGGTCCCGAGGCGGTGGCCAAGGTGGCCCCGTTGCTGCCGGACCGGCTGCGCACCGCGGGCGAACTGCGACCCTTCCACGCGGTCTGGGGTGAGGAGTGGATGGCGGCCCGGACCGGTTACACCGGCGAAGACGGCTTCGAGATCATGCTGCCCGCCGAGCGGGCAGAGGCCTTCTGGGACGCATTGCTCCGATCCGGGACGCGACCGATCGGTCTCGGTGCGCGCGACACGCTCCGGCTGGAGGCGGGCATGAACCTCTACGGCACCGACATGGACGAATCGACCACGCCGCTGGTGTCGAATCTCGGCTGGACCGTGGCCTGGGAGCCGCCGGACCGCGACTTCATCGGACGCGCCGCACTGGAGCGGCAGCGTGCCGAGGGCGTGCCCGCGCAGCTGGTCGGGCTGGTGCTCGAGGGCCGTGGCGTGCTGCGCGGCGGTACCCGGATCGAGACGCCCGCTGGCGACGGCACCGTGACCTCGGGGAGCTTCTCGCCCACCCTCGGCGTTTCCATCGCGCTGGCCCGCATCCCGGCGGCCTCGGACGCGGCCGAGCTGACCGCGCACCTGCGCGGGAGGACGATGCCCGTGCGCCGCGTGAAGCCGCCATTCGTGCGCCACGGAAAGTCGCTGCTGGACTGAGCCCGGACCTGCAGCGCCGCGGGGATCTCCCGCTCGAGCGTGAATACCGACTTTGACAACGAGCTGCGTTAGAGGGAACAGCACATGAGCGAAACACCGCAGGATCTGAGGTACAGCGAGAGCCACGAATGGGTGCGGGTGGAATCCGACGGTTCGGTCACCGTGGGGATCACCGGCCATGCGCAGGAACTGCTGGGTGACCTCGTCTTCGTGGAGACGCCGGAGCCGGGTAGCGCGGCCAGCGCCGGCGAGGCCTGTGCCACCGTCGAATCGGTGAAGGCGGCCTCGGACGTGTATGCACCGGTGTCCGGGGAGATCGTCGCCGTGAACGAGGGTCTGGCCGACGCTCCGGAGCTCGTGAACGAATCGCCCTATGACGATGGCTGGCTGTTCCGCATTCGGCCCGCTGAAACGACGCAACTCGACGCACTGATGGACGCCGACGCTTACGACGCCAAGGTGGCCAGCGAATCCTGAGCCTGGCAGCTCAGGTCCGACAGGCTGCCAGAACCGGTTTTGTCGCGGCGCGAGACGGAATCGCCGGGCGCGCCCGGGACGATCGCATGCCTTCTTCCGCAAGCGGGAACGGGGCTCACTGCGCGCAGTTGAACATTGACACCCAGTCTTGAGAGGCAACCGATGCCGTTTATTCCGCACACCGAAGACGACATCCGCGACATGCTGCAGCAGATTGGCGCGGGATCCATCGAGGACCTGTTCGAGGAGATCCCGGCCGACCTGCGTGCGCCGCCGCTCTCGGGCATCCCGGAAGGCCTGCCCGAGATGGAGGTGACGCGCCTGATGCAGCAACGCGCGACGCGCGACGGGGAGCCCCTGAACTTCATCGGGGCGGGCGCCTACGAGCACCACATCCCGGCAGCGGTGTGGCAGATCGCCACACGTGGCGAGTTCTACAGCGCCTACACTCCGTACCAGGCGGAGGCCTCGCAGGGAACGCTGCAGCTGATCTACGAATACCAGACCATGATCACGCGCCTGACCGGTATGGAGGTCTCCAACGCCTCCCTGTACGACGGCGCCTCCGCGCTGGCCGAGGCGGTGCTGATGGCGGTGCGCATCAACCGCCGGTCGAAGAGCAACCGCATCCTGGTGCCCGGAGCCCTGCACCCAGCCTATCGCGCGGTGACCCGCAGCATCGTGGGCAATCAGGGCATCGAGCTGGTCGAGCTCCCCTGGGATGACCGCCTCGGTTCCATCGACGCGAACGGCCTCGAGGCCTTCGACGGGCAGGACATCACCGCGCTGGTCATCGCGCAGCCGAACTTCTTCGGGGTGCTCGAAGACGTGGATGCGCTGACGCGCTGGGCCGAGGCGCGCGGCGTGCCGGTGATCGCGGTGGTGAACCCGGTCTCGCTTGCGCTCCTGAAGCCGCCCGGCGAATGGGGGGAGCGTGGCGCCGACATCGCGGTCGGCGAGGGGCAGCCCCTGGGCGCCCCGCTCTCCGGCGGCGGCCCGTATTTCGGGTTCATGACCACGCGCCGCGAGCACATTCGCCAGATGCCCGGGCGTATCGTGGGGCGGGCCGAGGACGCCGACGGGCGACCGGGCTTCGTGCTGACCCTGCAGGCCCGCGAGCAGCACATCCGGCGCTCCAAGGCGACCTCCAACATCTGCACCAACCAGGGCCTGGTGGTGACCGCTGCCACCATCCACATGGCGCTGCTCGGGGATGCGGGGCTGACGCGGGTCGCGGAGGCCTGCTGGCAGAACACGCACCAGCTGGCGGCGCGACTGTCCGGGGAGGGCATCCGGCCGCGCTTTGCGGGGGATCACTTCCACGAGATGGTCTTCGATTTCGGACCGGATGCGCAGGCCCGCGTGGCACAGATGTCGCGCCAGGGCGTGCTCGCGGGCCACCCGCTGGCGGCCGAGTATCCGGACCTGGCGAACTGCGTGCTGGCCTGTGCGACCGAGACCAAGACCGCAGGCGACCTGGACCGCTACGTCGAGGCGCTGGCCTGAGGCCGCGTCCCGGTTTTCCATTCCTGTCCCATTCCACCCAGAAGGAGAGTCGCGATGGCCGAAATCACCCTGCAGGGCAATCCCATCCACACCAACGGTGACCTGCCGGCCGTGGGCTCAATCGCTCCGGACTTCAGGCTCACGAACAACGACCTGAACGACGTCGGACTCGAGGACTTCGCGAGCAAGCGCAAGATCGTCTCCATCGTGCCCAGCCTCGACACCGGCGTCTGCGCGGAATCTACGAGGAAGTTCAACGAACTCGTGGCGCGGCACGACGATGTCGTCGTGCTGGTGGTCTCCGCGGACCTGCCCTTCGCCCAGGCCCGCTTCTGCGGCGCCGAGGGCACCGACCGGGTCCACACGCTGGCGATGATGCGCTCGAAGAACTTCGCAAAGGACTACGGCGTGCTGGTGCAGGATGGTCCGCTGGCCGGTGTCACCGCCCGCGCTGTCGTGGTGCTGGATGCCGGCAACAAGGTCCTCTACACGGAGCTGGTCCCGGAGATCGGCCAGGAACCCGACTACGACGCGGCCTTTGCCGCACTCAACTGAACCCGTTCTGCACTGGCAGCCGCCGGCCCCGCCGGTGACGGCCCGAGGCCTCAACAGGGGAGCACCAAATGACCCGAGATGAACACAGCCTGATCTTCGATCGTTCACGCCCGGGACGGTCCGCGACCGCGCAGGCGCCTGGCACGGCCGGCGATGCGGTCGGGATTCCGGACGCTCTTCGGCGTCGTGCCGACCCGGGGCTGCCGGCGGCATCGGAGCTCGACGTGGTGCGCCACTACACCCGGCTGTCGCAGAAGAACTTCGCCATCGACACCCAGTTCTACCCGCTGGGGTCCTGCACGATGAAGTACAACCCCCGGGCCTGTAACAGCCTGGCGATGCTGCCCGGGTTTCTGAACCGGCATCCGCTGGCCCCGGCCGAACACAGCCAGGGTTATCTGGAGACGATGTTCGAGCTGCAGGAGATGCTGCGCGAGGTCACGGGCATGAGCGGCGTATCGCTGACGCCGATGGCCGGGGCGCAGGGAGAATTCGCCGGGGTGGCGATGATCCGCGCCTACCACCGGGCGCGTGGCGACGACGAACGGCGCGAGATCATCGTGCCGGATGCGGCCCACGGGACCAATCCGGCGACCGCGATCATGTGCGGCTACCAGGTGCGGGAGATCCCGACGGACGCCAGTGGCGACGTGGACCTCGAGGCCCTGAAGTCGGTGGTGGGACCACAGACGGCCGGCATCATGCTGACCAACCCCTCCACGGTCGGCGTGTTCGAGCGGCACATCCGCGAGATCGCGACGATCGTGCACGAGGCCGGCGGGCTGCTCTACTACGACGGGGCCAACCTGAACGCGATCCTGGGCAAGGTGCGCCCGGGCGACATGGGCTTCGACGTGATCCACATGAACCTGCACAAGACCTTCTCGACCCCGCACGGCGGAGGCGGGCCGGGCGCGGGAGCCGTCGGCGTGAGCAGGCGCCTGCTGCCGTTCCTGCCGGTGCCGGTGGTGGTCCGGGAGGACTCGGGCGAGTACCGGCACGCCGCCGAGACCGATTTCCCCCAGACCATTGGGCGCCTTTCCACCTTCGCGGGCAACGCGGGGGTGCTGCTGCGGGCCTACGTCTACATGCGCATGCTCGGGCGCAAGGGCATGACCCGCGTTGCCGAGTTCTCGACCCTGAACGCGAACTACCTGCAGGCCGAACTGCGGCACGCCGGCTTCGATCTGGCCTTCCCCGAGCGCCGGGCCACGCACGAGTTCATCGTGACGCTGAAGCGGCAGGCCAAGGAGACGGGCCTGACCGCAATGGACATCGCCAAGCGTCTGCTCGATTACGGCTACCATGCGCCGACCACCTATTTCCCGCTGCTGGTCCCCGAGTGCCTGCTGATCGAGCCGACCGAGACCGAATCGAAGGAGACGCTGGACGGCTTCGTGGCAGCGATGGCCGCGATACTCGAGGAGTCGCAGCAGGACATCGACACGGTGAAGAGCGCGCCGCACCAGCTGCCGAACCGTCGCTTCGACGAGGTCGCGGCCGCGAAACGCCTGGATGTGATCTATAGGCCGGAGACCGCGTTCTGATCAACAGCGGCGAGCCCGGCCGCCGACCAGGCTCGCCCCATGTTTGTGGGAGCGGCTTCCAGCCGTGATGCGGCGCCTTGAGCGCCTAAGCCATCGCGGCCGGAGGCCGCCCGGGACGGTCATAGGTGCGGCTTCCAGCCGCGATCCGCCGTTGGCCTTGAGCGCCCTGAGCCATCGCGGCCGGAGGCCGCTCCTGCAGGGACCGGGGCTGATGCTGCAGGAAGCCAGCCCCCAAGGCCATCTCCCTGCCGGGTCGCCTGTGCTCAGCCCTCCCGTGGCGCAAGACAGGCCACTAGGTTGTCCGCGAGCCCGCGCATCAGGTCGAACCAGGCATCCGGGCCCGGTTCCAGGTCGGTCCCGATGGGGTCCAGCTCGCCCAGACGCGTCGAGTGACCCTCGACGAGGACGCGTGCGAGCGCCGGCCGGAACTGGGGTTCCGTAAACAGGCACACGATGTCGTCGGCGCTCATCCGGTTGCGCAGCTCCTGAATGCGTCCGGCACCGGGTGTCACCGCGGGGTCGGTGGTGATGGAGCCGGCGGGATTCAGGCCGTAGGCCTGCTCGAAGTGCTGATAGGCGTCGTGGAAGACCATGAACCGGCGATCAAGGACCGGCTCGAGTTGCCGGGCGAGTTCCTCGTCCAGCGCATCGATGCGCTCAAGCAGGGCGTCCCGGTTCTCCGCGTAGGCCTCGGCATTCGCCGGATCCCACTGCGCGAGCTCCCCGGTCAGGCCGGTTGCGATGCGGCGGGCGTTCTCGGGGGACAACCAGACATGGGAGTCCCGTTCGCCTCGGGACTTCCCCGGGTCATTGCCGTGGTCGTGGCCGTTGTCCTGCCCGTGGCCATGGTCGTGGTCGTGCCCGTTTTCATGTCCGTCGCCATGGCCATTGCCATGGTCATGCCCGTCGCCGTGATCATGCCCGTGGGCTTCCCAAACCCCTCCCTCCCGCACGGGGAGCCCCTGCAGCTGCAGATCCTCGAGCAGGCTGATCACCTTGCGGCCCTCGCGGGGCTCCGACAGCGGGCGGCTCAGGAAGGTCTCGAGTTCCGGGCCGACCCAGATCAGCAGGTCCGTATCCTGTAGCAGCCGGGCCTCGGACGGGCGCATTGCATAGCCGTGGGGGGAAGCCGAGGTGGGCAGCAGCAGCTCGGCCTCGTGGATGCCGTCGACCAGGCCCGCGACGAGGCTGTGGACCGGTAGAATGGTCGCTGCCACGGTGCGGGATTCGGCCTGCGCTGGTGCCGCCACCAGCGTGGCACCCAGCAGGAGTGGAGTCGCGAAGCGCGTGATGATCCGCATGAGCATGGGGTCTCCTTTATCGTGAGGATCGCGCGCAGAGGACACCGCGATCCTTTACCGGATTGGGGGCAGCCTGCGTCTCTGGCGCGACGGCTGCAGCAGGGACGTTATACTATATCGAAATGAGCGAAGCCAAGCGTAAGAGAATCCAGGGGGGCGGGACGCTCGATCCGGTCCTGATCGAGGCCCGCGGCCTGGGTCTGATACGCAATGGCCGAACGATCCTCGATGACGTGTCCCTGTCGATCCGCCGCGGACAGGTCGTGGTGGTGATCGGGCCCAACGGAGCCGGCAAGACCAGCCTGCTGCGCGTGCTACTCGGTCTCTGGGAACCCTCCAGGGGACAGCTGAACCGGGGGCTGCACATGCGGGTCGGGTACATGCCACAGCGGATCCAGGTGGACCCGATCCTGCCGCTGTCGGTGCGGCGTTTCCTCACCCTTCGGCATCGGGCTCCGCTGCCGCGCCTGCGCGAGGGCCTGCGGCAGGTGGGTGTGCCCCGTCTGCTGGAGGCACCGATCCAGACCCTGTCCGGGGGGGAGATGCAGCGGGTGCTGCTCGCCCGCGCGCTGCTTGGCGAACCCGACCTGCTGGTGCTCGACGAACCGGCGCAGGGTGTCGACGTGACGGGGCAGGGCGAGGTCTTCAACCTGATCGACCGGCTGCGCAGAGACACGGGCTGCGGGGTGCTGATGGTGTCGCACGAACTGCACCTGGTGATGGCCGCGGCCGACGTGGTGGTGTGCATCAACCAGCACGTCTGCTGCACGGGTCGACCGGAGGAGGTCAGCCGGCACCCGGAGTATCAGCGGCTGTTCCCCGATGCCGGGGTGCACGGGATCGGCATCTATACCCATCACCACAACCATGTCCACGACCTGACCGGCGAGGTGAAACCGGTCGGCGGGACCGCGGAGAACAAGGACGATGCTCGATGATTTCGTGATCCGGGCGGTCCTCGCCGGCCTGATGGTGGCGGTGGTCGCGGGGCCGCTCGGGGCCTTCGTGGTCTGGCGGCGGATGGCCTATTTCGGGGATACGGTGTCGCACTCGGCCCTTCTCGGTGTGGCCCTCGGGTTCCTGCTCGGCCTGAACCTGAACCTACTGGTGACTGTGGTCTGCGTGCTGGTGGCGGTGCTGCTGGTCTTCCTGCAGCGTCGCCAGGAGCTGGCCTCCGACACGCTGCTCGGCATCCTCGCGCACAGCGCGCTGTCGCTCGGGATGGTGACGGTGGCCTTCGTGGAGGGTCTGCGGGTCGACCTGATGGCCTACCTGTTCGGGGACATCCTCGCGGTGACCCGCGGCGACCTTGCCGCGATCGCCGTGGGCGGGCTGTTCGCGCTGGTGTTGCTGATGATCCTCTGGCGCCCGCTGCTGGCCATCACCGTGCATGAGGAGATCGCGCGCGTGGAGGGCGTGCCGGTCCTGCCGGTGCGCCTCGGGCTGATGCTGCTGATCGCCTTGGTGATCGCCAGCGCGATGCAGGTCGTGGGCGTGCTGCTGATCACGGCGCTGATGATCATTCCGGCGGCCACCGCACGCCGCTTCGCGCGCACGCCCGAAGAGATGGGCCTGCTCGCCGCCGGATTCGGGGTGCTGGCCGTGCTCCTGGGTATCTGGGGATCATTCAGCCACGACACCCCCACCGGTCCCAGCATCGTGGTGGCCGCGATGCTGGTGTTCGTGGTGCTGCAATTCGTGCCGTTCTCCCGAAGCCATCACCCCCAGGTACCGCCACCCGAGTGAGCCGCGGCCGCAGCGGAGGGTCAGTTGTCTCCGACCAGTTCCCGGAAGGGATCCCCGGGCGGCGAGGCGTCGCGCAGCCACTCGCGCACGGTCGGTCCGAAGTCCAGGTCATCGTGGCGGATGTGGTCAATCACCCATGGACCCAATGCATCGACGATCTCTTCGGCCTCTGGCGCGGACGCGGTCTGCAGGTGCGTGCGGTAATCGCGGAGCCGGTCGAGGATGCTGCCGTGCGTCTCGCTGTGGTCCTCGATCCCCGAGAACTGGATCATCTCCAGCACCTTTTCCTCGAATTCGAAGTGCTCCTGCAGGCATCCGATCAGGGCATCCATGGCCGCCAGGAGTTCGCCGGTGTCATCCGCTGCCGCCGCCGCGTGCAGGCGGTTTACGTGCTCGAGCATCACCCGATGCTGGGCATCGAGCTCCGGGATTTCGGTGTCCAGGTCGTCGGACCAGGCCAGATAAGGCATATGCACCTCCTTCGGGTGACCCCGCGGACCGACGGAGCCGGTCTCGTCTCAGCCGCAGGTTAGAACATAGCGCGTCCGGACGTCATCCGGGCGGGTTGAGCCGCAGCCCCGTGGCGGGAGGCGGGATCTCCTGGCGATCCAGCGCCAGGGCAGGTCGCCCGAGGGATCGGCCTCCCACGGGGCTCGGTTGGGCCCCCTGTAGGAGCGGCCTCCGGCCGCGATGGCCCCAGGCACTCCAGGCAACGCCGCATCGCGGCTGGAAGTCGCTCCCACGACCATCTCCAAGGGAAGGCGGGCCCTCTCGGCGATCCGGTCCTTCCCTACGATAGACCCGCGAATCAGGTGCTGCGTTCCAGGCGCTGGAAGGTGAAGCCGCAGGCGTGTCGTGCGTCGGCTTCGTGCACCTCTTCCCAGACCAGCCCCCAGCCAGGGCCCGGCGGCGGGAAGTGAACGTCCCCGGGGAA
>JAGTVE010000262.1 GCA_018224485.1 Thioalkalivibrio sp.
CACGGTCTACCGGCGCGAGATGTCGGGGGCATTGCATGGCCTGATGCGGGTGCGCGGCTTCACCCAGGACGATGCCCACATCTTCTGCCGCGAAGACCAGATCGAGTCCGAGATCATCGGCGTGCTGGAGCTGACGCTGGAGCTCTTGAACGCGTTCGGATTCAAGGACTTCGACATCAATCTTTCTACGAAGCCTGAAGACGCGGTCGGGTCCGACCGGATCTGGGAGCACGCCACCTCGGCCCTGCGCTCGGCGATCGAGAAGAAGGGGCTGGACTACACGCTGGACGAGGGCGGCGGCGCCTTCTACGGTCCGAAGATCGACATCAAGATCCGGGACGCGATCGGTCGGCAGTGGCAGTGCTCGACGGTGCAGCTCGACTTCAACCTGCCCGAGCGCTTTGATATGGAGTACGTGTCGGAGGGAAACGAGCGCAAGCGCCCGATCATGATCCACCGGGCGCTGTTCGGGTCATTGGAGCGATTCTTCGGGGTCCTGATCGAGCATTATGCGGGCCTCTTCCCGCTCTGGCTCGCGCCGGTCCAGGTGGCGGTTCTCACCATTACCGAGCGCCAGGACGAGTATGCCCAGCAGGTGGTGAAATCCTTGCAACAGAAGGGCCTGCGCGTGGAAGCCGACTTGAGAAACGAGAAGATCGGCTTTAAGATTCGCGAGCACACGCTCAAGCGGGTCCCGTATCTGCTGGTCCTGGGAGACCGGGAAATGGAAACGGAGACCGTGGCGGTGCGCACCCGCGCCGGAGAGGATCTGGGAAGCATGGGGCTCGACGCCCTCGGCGCCCGACTCGACGCGGAGATCGCGAGTCGCTCTCCGTGAGCATCCCATCACCACTGACTGGAGAAAAACGCTATTAGCGGAGCGAAGAATGTTCGACTGAACGAGCAGATCATCTGCCCGACCGTCCGCCTGATCGACGCCGAAGGTGAAAACCGCGGGGTCGTGAACACGGAAGAGGCGCTGAGGACTGCAATGGATCAGGGACTCGATCTGGTGGAGATTTCCCCGAACGCCGATCCGCCGGTATGCCGGATCATGGATTACGGCAAGTTCAAGTTCGAACAGGCCAAGAAGTCACAGGCCGCGAAAAAGAACCAGAAGCAGGTGCAGGTGAAGGAGGTCAAATTCCGTCCCGGCACCGACGAAGCCGACTACGACGTGAAGCTGCGCAACCTGAAGCGCTTTCTCGAGGCCGGCGACAAGGGCAAGGTGACCATACGCTTCCGCGGGCGCGAGATGCGTCACCAGGAACTCGGTGGCGAGTTGCTGGACCGCATCGAGGCGGATCTCGCCGACATCGCGGTGGTGGAGCAGCGACCCAAGATGGAAGGGCGTCAGATGGTCATGGTGATGTCCGGTAAGAAGAAGTGATCGCCCCGGAGTAGCTCCGGGGTCTTACAAGGGCCGGCGGGTCCCGGTATACCCGCCGGCCTTTCATGAATGATCGTGCCCCGTGCAACGATCCCCGTCTGGAGAGGAAAATGCCGAAACTGAAGACCAACCGGGGCGCCGCCAAGCGCTTCGCCAAGACCGGTTCGGGTAGGTTCAAGCGGGCGCAGTCGCACCGTAGCCACATCCTGACCAAGAAATCCACCAAGCGTAAGCGCCACCTGCGTGGTGCGGCGATGATCCACGACAGCGATGTCGCGGCCGTTCGCCAGATGCTGCCGCACACCTGATCGGGGAGGACGGAGATGCCACGAGTCAAGCGCGGCGTGACCGCTCACGCACGTCACAAGAAGGTTCTCGACCAGGCCAAGGGGTACTACGGTGCCCGCCGGAAGGTCTTCCGGGTTGCGAATCAGGCCGTCACCAAGGCCGGGCAATACGCCTATCGCGATCGCCGGCAGAAGAAGCGCCAGTTCCGGGCACTGTGGATCGTCCGCATTAACGCGGCGGCCCGGCAGTTTGACCTGTCCTACAGTCGCCTGATCGACGGGCTGAACAAGGCCGGTGTCGATATCGATCGCAAGGTGCTCGCGGACCTGGCGGTGCACGACATCGCTGCCTTCGGCAAGGTGGCCGAAAAGGCGAAGACGGCACTGGCCGCATAGACGGCCCTGCGTGCCGGCGCCCGCCCCCCGGCAAGCTGGACGGCGCCGGGCCCCAACGTTCCAGCCGGGTCCCGCGGGCCCGGTTGACGAGGCTCCGGCCCCGTCCGCAACGGAGCGGGTGCGCCGGTGATCCACAAAGGGAGGGGTTGCTTCGACCCCTCCCTTTTCATTTTGCAGCAGACAGCCTGATTGACCTCCCCGACGGGTGGTGCCGGTCGAGGATGGTCCGTGGAGGGAGCCGAAGTGGAACAAGTGGACAAGCTGGCGGTGCAGGCCGTCGAGGAGATCCGGGAGGCGGCCGGCCTCGCCGACCTCGATCACCTGCGAGTGCGCTACCTCGGCAAGAAGGGCGTACTCACTGCCCTGCTGAAGGAACTGGGACGGCTGCCGCCGGAGGAACGGCCGAAGGCCGGGCAGGAGGTCAATGCCGCCAAGCAGCGCCTGTCGACACTGATCGAGGAGCGGCAGGCGGAACTGGCCCGGGCGGAAGTGGCCCGGAAGCTGCGGGAAGAGCGCGTGGACGTGAGTCTGCCGGGCAGACGTCCTGCCGTCGGGGGGCTGCACCCGGTCACCCAGACCATCGACCGGATCGAGGCCTTCTTCGCCGGGATGGGCTATGCGATCGCGGAGGGGCCCGAGGTGGAGGACGACTTCCACAACTTCGAGGCTCTGAACATTCCCGAGGAGCACCCCGCCCGGGCGATGCACGACACCTTCTACTTCGACGCGCACCGGGTGCTGCGGACCCATACCTCGCCGGTTCAGATCCGTACGATGGAACAGCAGAAGCCGCCGTTGCGCATCATCGCGCCCGGGCGTGTCTACCGCTGCGATTCCGATCTGACCCACAGCCCGATGTTCCACCAGGTGGAGGGGCTCTACGTGGACTCCGGGGTGACCTTCGCGGATCTGCGAGGCGTACTCAGCAGCTTCCTCCAGTCCTTCTTCGAACGCGAGGACCTGCAGACGCGTTTCCGCCCGTCGTATTTTCCCTTCACCGAGCCCTCTGCCGAAGTGGACATTCAGTGTGTGCACTGCGCTGGCGCGGGCTGCCGGGTGTGCAAGCAGACAGGCTGGCTGGAAGTGATGGGATGCGGGATGGTGCACCCGAATGTGTTTGCGCACGTGGGCATCGATTCCGAGCGTTTCACCGGGTTCGCCTTTGGTCTCGGCGTCGAGCGAATGGCGATGCTGCGGTTTGGAGTCAATGATTTGCGTCTGTTTTTTGAGAATGACGTTCGCTTTATCGAACAGTTCGCGCGGGCGGGGTAGCGGCGATGCGGATCAGCATGGAATGGTTGCGCGAATGGGTGTCGGTGGAGGAGTCGGCCGAGCGGCTCGGCCACCGCCTGACGATGGCGGGGCTGGAGCTGGACGCAATCGAGGCCGCGGCGCCCGCCTTCAGCGGGGTACGCGTTGGTCTGGTCCTCGCGGTCGAGCCCCATCCCAATGCGGACCGGCTGCGCGTGTGCCAGGTGGATGCCGGGACCGGGGAGACCCTGAACATCGTCTGCGGGGCGCCGAATGCGGTCGCGGGGATGCGGGCGCCGGTCGCCTGCCTCGGAGCCGTGCTGCCTGGCGATTTCCGCATCAAGCGTTCGAAGCTGCGGGGGGTGGAATCGCGGGGCATGCTGTGCTCTGCGGTCGAGCTGGGGCTGGCGGAGTCCTCGGAGGGGCTGATGGAACTGCCCGCGGACGCTCCGGTGGGCGCCGATCTGCGCGAGTGGCTGGGCCTGGATGACGCCATCCTCGAGGTGGATCTGACCCCGAACCGGGCGGATTGTCTCGGCATGCTCGGTGTCGCACGGGAGGCGGGCGCGCTTCTGGAAAGGCCGGTGAGCGGGCCGGTGATCGAGCCCGTCCCCGCCGCCGTCGAATCCGCGGTCGAGGTGCGGGTGACGGACATGGAGGCCTGTCCGGTATATGCAGCGCGCGTGATCGAGGGACTGGATCCGGGCGCGCACACGCCTCTGTGGATCCGCGAACGTCTCCGGCGCTGCGGGCTGCGGCCGCTGCATCCGGTGGTGGACGTCACCAACTACGTGATGCTGGAACTCGGTCAGCCGATGCACGCCTTTGCGGCCGACGCGGTCGGGCCGGTCCTGACCGTGCGCTTCGGTGGGGCCGACGACCGCCTGCGGCTGCTGAACGGCAGCGAGATCGAGCCCGGCCCGGCGGACCTGCTGATCGCGGGGCAGGGCGGGCCGCTGGCGCTCGCGGGCATCATGGGCGGCGAGCAGAGCGCAGTTGGAGCCGGGACGACACGCATCGTGCTCGAGAGCGCCCACTTTAGCCCCCAGGCGCTGGCCGGCCGTGCGCGGGCCCACGGACTGCACACCGATGCCTCGCACCGGTTTGAGCGCGGCGTGGATCCGACCATCGCGCTCTACGCGATGGAGCGAGCCACCGCAATGATTCTGCAGATCGCGGGTGGAACGGCGGGCCCGGTGGTGCATGCGGGGACGCTCCCGGCGGCGCACGCGGATGCACCGATCGGGTTGCGCCGGGAGCGGATCGCACGGGTCCTCGGCGTAGCGCTCGCGCCCAATGAGGTCGAGCGCATCCTCACCGGGCTGGGCTGTCGGGTGACTGCGGTGGAGGACGGCTGGCAGGTGCGCCCGCTGCGGGCCCGCTTCGATCTTGTTTGCGAGGAGGATCTGATCGAGGAACTGGCGCGCGTTCATGGCTACGAACGCCTGCCCCAGACCCTGCCGCACGCGACCGCTCCGGTGAGCTCGGCAGCGCAGGATGCGATCGGCCACCGAAAACGTGAACTCGCGGACATGGGATTCCACGAGGTGATCAGTTTCAGTTTCATCGGCACCGACTGGGCCGGGGCCTTCTATCCGGAGGTGCAGGGCCTGGCGCTCGCCAACCCGATCTCGTCGGAACTCGCGGTGATGCGACCCGGGCTCTGGCCGGGGCTGGTGCGAACGGCCGCGCACAACGTCGCTCGGCAACGCGGAGACCTGCGCCTGTTCGAACACGGGCTGCGCTTCGTTCCCGACGCCTCCGGCCTGCGGCAGGAATCGCGGCTGGCGGGCCTGCTCTGCGGGCGTGCGGAACCCGAGCACTGGCAGGCCGCGCGTCGCTCGGTGGACTTCTTCGACGCGAAGGGGGTCGTGGAGTCCCTGTGCGCTCAGACTGCTGGGACCCTGCGATTCGTGCCAGCCGTCCACCCTGCGCTGCACGATGGTCAGTCTGCACAGGTGCTGCTGGATGGCCAGGGGATCGGTTGGGTGGGTGCGCTGCATCCGTCGTTGCGCGAACGCTTCGATGTCCCCGAGATCTTCCTGTTCGAACTGGATGCGGCGGTGGTCTCCGAAGGGCGTGTTCCAACTTTCAAGGACCTGTCGGCATTTCCTGCCATCCGACGTGATGTCGCTCTGGTGATTGACGAGGACGTTCCGGCCGGGGAGATGCTCGCAGCCGTGGCCGAACTGGGCCTTCCGATACTGCAGGAGACTCGCCTGTTCGACGTCTATCGCGGCCAAGGCTTAGAAGAAAATGAGAAAAGCATCGCTTTGGGCTTGATTTTAAGGGCTTTTGATCGCACCCTTGGCGAAGGCGACGTCGATTCCGTGACGAAGGCGGTCGTGGACCAACTTTCAGCCCGATTTGGCGCGAAACCGAGATACTGAGCATGACAGCTGTTACCAAGGCGGAGCTGGCGACCGCATTGCACGAGGAATTGGGGCTGAACAAGCGCGAGGCGAAGGAGCTGGTGGAGCTCTTCTTCGAGGAAATGCGCGTGGCCCTGGAACGGGGGGACAGCGTCAAGCTGTCGGGATTCGGCAACTTCGTGTTGCGCGACAAGAGTGAACGGCCCGGGCGAAACCCGAAGACCGGGGAAGAGATTCCGGTCTCGGCGCGCCGCGTGGTGACCTTCCGGCCGGGACAGAAGCTCAGGGAGAGGGTGGAGGCCTATGCTGGAGGCGAGTGAACGGCAGGAACTGCCGGCAATTCCCGGCAAGCGCTATTTCACGATCGGTGAGGTTGCGGAACTCTGCCAGGTGAAGCCCCACGTGCTGCGTTACTGGGAGCAGGAGTTTCCGATGCTCTCCCCGGTGAAAAGGCGCGGCAACCGGCGCTACTACCAGCGACACGACGTATTGTTGATCCGGCAGATCCGGGCATTGCTCTACGAGCAGGGATACACGATTCACGGCGCCCGCCAGAAGCTCAGCGGCGAGGAGGCCCGGGGCGACATGAGCCAGACCCAGCAGTTGGTACAGGACACCATCGCCGAACTGGAAGGCATCCTGCGCATCCTGCGCGGCTGAAGCGACGCCGGTCTAGCGGATCATGCAGCCCACCAGTCTTTCCCGGAAGGGTGCGATCCGCTAGAATTGCGAGGATCGGGGCGTAGCGCAGTCTGGTAGCGCACCTGCATGGGGTGCAGGTGGTCGGGGGTTCAAATCCCTCCGCCCCGACCAAAGAAGATGATGATCTGGCCCACCACGAATCGGCGGGCTTTTTCATGCCCGGCAGCGCGTGGGAACACCTTCCGGACGCCGCGGGAGATCTCTAGCGCGTGCACGCCTGGCGCAGGATCGGGCAAACCCTGCCGCCGTCGTCCGTCAGCGTGGCCGACGTGTTCCACGCGCGTCGTTCCGGGGTGGCTGCAGGATGGCCGTAACACAGGTGTTGTCTACTTTCTGAGTCAACCACGGCGACCAGCCCGCGATGTTCCGCATTCCGCAAGAATCACATGCCGAAGCAACCTTTCTCCGCTTCCTGGGTATCAGCACCAGTGTCGCGATCATCGACATTGGTCTGCTTCTCCTGCTGCACAATGCGGCCGACATGCATCTCTATGCAGCGCGGGTCTTCTCATTCACCGCCGCCATCGGCGCCAGCTACCTGTTGAATCGCCGCTTTAACTTCCGCCACCGCCCGCGCTGTCGCCACACCATTCACGATCTCATGCGCTTCTACGGGGCGCACGCCGTGGGTAATGCCCTCAATTACGCGGTCTTCGTCGCACTGCTCGAGGGGTTCGGCGAGATCGGTCTCCAGCCGGCAGAGCATGCCGGGCTGCTCCTGCTCGCGATCTGGTTGGGCGGGGTGGTCGGGGTCACCGCCAACTTCATGCTCAGCCGGCAACTGGTGTTCGACCGCTGATGAACACCCTTCGTGTATTGCTCGAGGCACAGGGACTGTACCTGCTGTGGTGGCTTCGGGCGCTTGGTGGCTGGCGGGATCCCGCGGTTGTCTTTGGCCCACGCCGCTGGCTCCTGCTGCTGGCGGGCATGCCCGTGTTTCTGGTGGTTCAGGCCGGGCACGGTGTATTCCTCCTCCTCGATGAGTGGCTGTTTCCCCGGTATCGCTCCACCCGGCTGGACGATGCCATCTTCATCACCGGCATCCCGCGCAGCGGGACCACGTACCTGCACCGCACCCTGACCGAATACAGCAAGCGGTACACCACATTCGAGACCTGGGAGGCGTTGCTGGCCCCGTCCATTACCCAGCGACGGCTGATCGAACTGGGTGAACGCCTCGACCGGCGCCTGGGCAGTCCGGTACGCCGGGGGCTGGAGGCCGGAGTGAAGTGGATGGGACGCGATCTCGAGAAGGTACACCGTGTCCGCCTGGATGCGGCCGAGGAAGACTATCTCGCCCTGCTGCCTGCCGCCGGCTGTCTGATCATGCTGCTGGCCTTTCCGGGGGCTCCGGGGTTGCAGGGTCTGGGGCAGTTCCGGACCGGTATTTCTTCGCGGCGACGCGAGCGGCTGCTGCGCTTCCATTACCGAAACCTGCAGCGCCATCTGTATGCCCGCGGTCAGAGCCGCATTCTGCTCTCCAAGAACGCCGCCTTCGGTTCCTGGACCGCGGACCTCGCGCAGTGGTTGCCGTCAGCGCGTTTCCTCGTCTGCATCCGCGAACCCGAGCAGGCCCTCGCGTCGCAGATCCGCGCCATCCAGTCGGCCCGCAAGATTACGGGTGCCCGGGTCGACCACGAGGCCGTTCAGGCAATTTTTCTGGATACGCTGACGGCGAGCCTCGAGCACTTGAGCTGCACCCTTCCCCGATTGCAGCCGGATCGCTACGCCGTAATCCACATGGAGGATCTGCAACGGGAGCCGGCCGCCGTGTTAAGGGCCGCGCTGGCGCGCATCGAGGCGGGCGCGGATGCCACCCTGGAGGCCCATCTCGCAACACTCGAAACCGCCGCTGACATGCCCGTCACGCACGATGTGGCGACAATACTTCGTCTTCCCCCGGACCGAATCCGTGCCCGGCTGCTTCCCCCCTATCAGCGGCTTCTGGCATTGGCGCCGCAGGCCCGAGCATGATGCCGGCACCAGCGACCGGAATCCCGTCCGATACGAGCGACCTGCGGGTGGCCTTCCTGTCCGACTCATTGCCGGAGCGCAACGGCACGGGTGCCTACTATCACGACCTGGTCGCGCATCTTCGCGGCCATCTGGGCGAGGTGCATGTCCTGCAGCCGCGACTGCGCGGGCGCTTCGACTTCCTCTCCGTCCCCATGCCGGGAGACCCGACCCAGCGGCTGGTGATCCCGGATCTGCGCCGGGTCGGGCGCGCTCTGCGCGACCTGGATCCACACCTGATCGTGAGTGTCACCCCGGGCGCCTTCGGGTTGCTCGGACAACGCGCGGCCCGGCGCATGGACGTGCCGTTCGTCACCGCCTATCACACCCACTTCGCCGGGCTTGCGGCGCTGTACTGGGGACCCCTGCGGCGGCGCCTGGTGAATGCCCCGCTGCAGGTCGCAAACCGCTATCTGTTCAAGCGCAGCGCCGCGGTTCTGATCAATAACTGCGCCCTGGAGGTCACGGTCCGGGAACTGGGGGCGCAACACTGCGAGGTGATGGGAACGCCTCTCGACGCCGCTTTTCTGGAACCGCCGCCGCCACCGCCGACGCGGATCGATACCGTCTGTTTCGCCGGGCGCCTGGCTGCCGAGAAGAATATCGACACCATCCTGGATGCGGTCCGCGACTGGCCCACACTGCAGTTCGTGATTGGCGGCGAGGGACCCCTGCGCGGACAGGTCGAGGCGGCGGCCAGGCAGCATCCGAACCTGCGCTACGTGGGCTGGTTGCAGCGTCAGGACCTGCGCCGCGTCATCGATGCCTCCAGTCTGCTGGTTCTGCCGTCGCATGCGGAGACCTTTGGCTCCGTGGCACTCGAGGCGATGGCGCGTGCCCGCCCGGTCCTGGTGTCGGCGAATGCGGGCATTCACGAATGGCCTCAGCTGAAGCCAGGGTTGTTCCGGCTGGAGGCCGAAGAGACCCTGAGCATGGCCCTTGGCCGCCTAAACGGGTACGGACCGGAGACGCTCGCCGCGACCGCCGCTTCAGCCCGCCGGGCGGCCGAGACATTCCATAGCGCCACGATCTCGCAGTGGCTGGAGGTGTTGCAGCGTTATGCACACCGGGAACGGCGCTGACGTCTTGTACTCGCTGATCTCCATCCATGATGTGATGCCGGCCACACTGCCGCGGGTGCGCGGACTGCTGGCGCAGCTTCGGCGCCATCGGCATCAATGGGTCACCCTGCTTGTGGTACCGGGACGCGACTGGCACCCGGCCGAGATCGATCAGCTCCATGCCTGGCAGCAGGACGGCCTGGAACTGGCGGCCCATGGCTGGTCGCATCGTGCCGAAAGGCTGCGCGGAATCCGTCATCGCCTGCATGCAGCATTCATCTCGCGCCGGGCCGCCGAGCATCTTGCCCTGGACGCCAGCGGCATCGTTGAACGTATGCGGGCCTCCGCCGAATGGTTCACGCGCAAAGGGCTTCAGGCACCCTCCACTTACGTGCCCCCGGCGTGGGCCCTGGGGCGTGTGCCGCATGACGCACTCGCGGAGCTCCCGTTCCAGCGCATCGAGGTGATGCGTGGGTTGCTGGATCCGCGCACCGGACGCCTGGAGCAGTTGCCGCTTCTGGGCTTCGAGGCCGATACCCGGGTACGCTCCGGCTTCCTGGCGCTCTGGAACCGCCTGCAATTCCTGCAGGCGCAGCGAAATGGCCTGCCGCTGCGCGTCAGCGTACATCCGGACGACGCGCGTCTGCGCCTGGCGGCATCGCTGGATCACTACCTCGCATCGGTTCCGAGCTCGATCCGGTATGCCGATCACCCGCGCGAAGCGCCGGTCCCGGCGCGTTGCCCCGGGGCCTGAGCGGCGAGAAAGAGGTCACCATCGAGCGTCTGCCCGACTGGTGTGCCTCCATCGACGTGGTGCTGGAACCGTCGGATGCCGGCGGCCGCATCTACTGCGTGTGGGGCGAGTTCGCGGTGAGCCGCGAGACGATCCGCGGCGGAGTGCGCTTTACGCTCCCCGGTTGCAAGCCCTTAGGTGCGCGATGTTGCGAGTTCTCGCAGGCGCTGGACCATGCTGTTTGCGACCACCTGTCCGAAACGCTGTTGATAGGTGTGCGCCCAGGAAAATCTGATATGGCGCGGGAGGCTGTGATGCCGTTTGCGCCATGACAGGAAGATCCACTTGTGTTCGAAGATATTGAACGCGGCCGCCAGGTCCCATAACGGCGGTAAAATGACGGTGACGTGTTTGCCGACACGGCTCAGTTCTGCCCAGAAGGCATCCGGATCGTCGACGTGTTCAATGGTGTGTGAGCAGAGTACACGCTCAAACTCGCCGTCCCTGAACGGCAGCCGGTAAATGTCCGGTATCAGAAGGAAATTCGGCACGTCCTGCGCCACGATGTCTGCATTGAGGCCGCCACCGTCGACGTCGCCGCAGCAGATGTTCAGGTCCCATGTCCGACACTGTCGGATAATGCGAGTCTTCAGGATGCGATAACTGAGCAGATTCAGCAGAAACGCGGCGGCAATGCACGCGACGATGGCAATGACGATGTCCATGCAGTGATCACATGAGCGATGAAAGCGCGGAGGATCGCAGATAATTGTGTCAATCCGGTTAAGCCGGTCCATTCCGGTCCGGCAACGGCAGCATCGAAATGATGACGCCCATTGGCGTCACGATGAACGGCGCGACGCAAGCCCGGGGAAGGTCGCCTGTACCGCATCTCCGGGGTGGGCGCCGTGCTGGGCCCGGGGCGGGTGCGCCTGGCCTACACCCATGTGTTCCTCACGCCCGAGTTCAGGGATCAGGGCGAGCGGGATGACTTCGGTGCGCTAGGCGTATCCTGGATGTCTTGAGCCGCCACAGGCGGAGGTCCCGTGACAATCCTCATCGGGAAAGCAGTTCCTCGAATTGCCTCTCGTCGAGGATCTCGA
>JAGTVE010000263.1 GCA_018224485.1 Thioalkalivibrio sp.
AGCGCAGAGTCGTCGTCATCGTTGATGGTGTAGGCAAGCCCGCCGTAGAACATGTCATAGGACAATTCACCGTAGAGTTCGCCGAAGTCGGCACTCAGTGACGAGCCATCGCTCAGCTGGGCATCCGGATAAGCGTAGTAGATATAACCGACGTCATAGCCAAAGCCGCCCGCGAATTCACCTGCGAAGCCGGCGTAGAGATCGATTTCGTAGCTGGTTGTGTCAACAGGTGCTTCAAGGTCATCGGGATCCAGTGCAGAAAAATCCACGTTCGACACCCACGTACCGAGATAGAATCCGGACGCGTCCTCGAAGTCGATTCCGCCCTGGACGGCTGCTGCGCCATCGCTCTCAGAAAAGCCGCGGAAGAAGTAGCTAGATACCACGCCGATGTTTGCGGAAACTTCGGCGGTGGCGGTGGAGGTCATCGCAAGGCCGCCGGTCGAGACCGCCGCGACGACAGCGGCGGAGAGGGCGGAACGGGTCAGTTTCTTCATGGGTCGTGCTCCTGATGGAAGTGGTGTGCAGTAACCAGCCGGTGGTCGGTTGTCATCTGTCGTTCATCGACACCCAGCCCCTTGCACGAGTTGTGCCAGCCGGTGCCGGGCCCTGAAAATCGGCTTCTTACAACACATGTCGCCCTCGTACGACACTGTGATGCCCCAAGCCGGGGCGGTTGCCCCGCGAATGCGCACCGTTCCAGTGCATCCACACCGGCCGCCGCGAGTCCGACCCGGCAGGCCCCGCACCCCGCCGTCCACCCATGCCCCGTCGCGCCCGCCGCCCGGCCGATTGTCTCCCCGCCCCGTTTCGCCCAGACTCAAACCCTTTCTGGAGCCAGATGGACGTTCATGAGCGACACCCTCCCCGGCTACGACGAGATCCCCTACGACAGCGTCCCGATCACCGAGACCCATCCCGACCGGCTCGCGGTGATCGGCCGCCTCTTCGGGCTGGCGGCCCCGGACCCGGCCCGGGCCCGGATCCTCGAACTGGGCTGCGCGGCCGGCGGCAACCTCCTCCCGATCGCCTTCCACCTTCCGGGCACGCGCTGCACCGGGGTGGAGCTGTCCCGCGCGCAGGCGTTTGCGGGCGCGGAGGCCTGCCGGGCGCTGGATCTCGACAACGCCGAGATACGGCACCAGGACATCCTTCAGGTCCCGCTGGAGGGCGAGCCGTTCGACTACATCGTCGCGCATGGCGTGTTCTCCTGGGTACCCACCGCAGTGCAGGAACACGTGCTGGCCTTGTGCGGCGCCCGGCTCGCCCCCGGGGGGGTCGCCTACGTCAGCTACAACACGCTGCCCGGCGGACGCCAGCGCAGCATGCTCAGGGACATGCTGCTGCACCATGTGCGCGAAATCGCCAGCCCGCAGGAGCGCTTGGCCGGTGCGCGCGAGATGCTGGCCTTCCTCGCGACCCCGCTGGTGGAGACGCCTCCGGGCCACGACTGGCTGCGCAAGGAGCTGGAGCGCCTGCGGAGCGCACGGGACAGCTACCTCTACCACGAGTATCTGGCGGAAACGAACGAGCCGGTGCTCTTCCGCGAATTCGTGGACCGTGCGGCAGCGCACGGGCTTCAGTACCTGGCCGACACCCGGCTGCACACGATGTTTCCATCCACGCTGGGAGCCGACGCGGCGGCGAGCCTCGCACGCTTCGATGAACTGACGGTTGCGGAGCAATATTCGGATTTCCTGACGCTGCGCCCGTTCCGCCGATCCCTGCTCTGCCGGAGCTCGGAATCGCTGACGCGCGAGATCGACCTGGACCCGCTGTTCGCCCTGCCCCTGTACACGGATCTCGCGCCGGACCCGGAGGGGGTCTTCCGCAACGCCGCCGGCCAGGCCTTCCAGGTCGAGACCCCGCTCCTTCGCGCCGTGGTCGAGTCGCTGAGCGCGGCCTTTCCGCGGGCACGGCTGCTGGAGGAGATCATGCCCGAGGCATCCGAGCGGGCGGCCCGGTCCGGTCATGCCCCGACATCCGGAGACATCAGGTCCCTGCCGGAGGAACTCTTCAGTCTGTTCGCCTCCGCAGGCCTGCAGGTCACGCTCTGCGCTCCGGATCCCGTCAGCGGCGCAATGTCGACCGGATCAGGGCCCCGGGCCACAGACCTGGCGCGGACGCTGGTCCAACGGGGCGAACACCTGATCCCGACCGTCCGGCATCAGTCTCTGCGGCTCGATCCCGTTTCCGTCCGGATACTGCCCCTGCTCGACGGAAGCCGCGCGCCGGCGGTACTGGTGGAGGACATGATCGCGGCTGCCGCTCGGGATCCGGCACTGGCCCGGGAGCTTCCTGCCGACAGTGCGGACCACCAGCGCGAGCATCTGCAGAAGAGCGTGAGCGGGTTGCTGGCGCAACTGGAGCGTCACGGCCTGCTGGTTGCGCTACGATAAAGGCAGCAACCGACCCACAAGAGAACTTCCACCCAATCAATCCTCAAGGATGGAGACATGACGCTATTCGGGCTCCTGGAAGAATACCTGCGGGAAGGAACCCTGAACGTACAACTGCCCGACGGGACCCGGCGCCGCTTCGGATCCGGGCGACCCGAGGCGAGCATCGTGCTCAACGAACCCGAGACCCTCCGGCGCATCGCTGCCGATCCCGGCTTCGAGTTCGGCCAGACCTACATGGAGGGCGGCTGGGCGCCGGGTGAGGAGGGACTGCGCCCGCTGCTCCAGGTGACCATGAGCAACTTCGCGGAGATGTTGGCCCAGCAGCGCCGGCATCCGCTGGGGCTGGTCCGCAAGGTACTGCAGCAGGGAAACCGCGTACGCCGGGCCTATCGCAACGTGTCCCACCACTACGACATCGATGAATGGCTCTTCCGGCGCTTCCTCGACGACGGGATGTTCTATTCCTGCGCCTACTTTGCGCAGCCGGACATGAGCCTCGAAGAGGCACAACGCGCGAAATGCCGCCACATCGCACTGAAACTGCGCCTGGAGCCGGGAATGCGGGTGCTGGACATCGGCAGCGGCTGGGGCGGGCTTGCGATGTATCTCGCGTCCGAATTCGACGTGTCCGTGGACGGCCTGACCCTGTCGCAGGAGCAGCTGCGCGTCGCGCGGGAGGAGTGCGCCCGGCGCGGCCTCGATGACCGCGTCGCGTTTCACTTCCGCGACTACCGGGAACACCGGGAACAGTACGACCGCATTGTCAGCGTCGGCATGTTCGAGCACGTGGGGCAGCCCTATTACGGGGCCTTCTTCCAGCAGCTCGGCGAGCTGCTGAAGGAGGACGGCGTTGCGCTGCTGCACACCATCGGCCGCACCGGCGAGCCGGGCACCACCAATGCCTGGCTGCGGCGCTACATCTTCCCCGGCGGGTACACCCCGGCCCTGTCCGAACTCTCCGCGGCACTCGAGCAGACCCCGCTGATGGTCACCGACCTGGAGGTCTGGCGCTTGCACTACGCGGAGACCCTGGCCGAGTGGTACCGGCGCTTCCAGTCGGTGCGCGCGGAGGTCGCCGAGCGCTTCGACGAGCGCTTCTGCCGGATGTGGGAGTTCTATCTCGCCTCCTGCGAGGGAACGTTCCGCTACTGGGACCAGGTCGTCTTCCACGTACAGATGGCGAAACGACACGACGTGGTACCGATCACGCGCGATTACCTTTGCCCCTCCTGACCAGGACGCAGAAATGAGCCGGCGGCGAATCGACGAGGGGCTGGTGATCGTTGGGCTGGTGCTGATCGGGATCGGAACCTACGCGCTGTACACCGGCGAGGTCTTCATCAGCCGACTCACCGTCAGCGAGGGACAGAGCCTGGGGGGCATCGGCGCGCTGGCCATCGGCGCGATCTTCATCGTCGCAGGCGTCTACTTCCTGATCCAGTCCCGCAAGTAGCGAATGGACGGGGCCCGAAACCCCCGGCTCAGGATGCGGGCCCTAAGTGGGCTCGCGCCCGGTCAGCAGGTCGCGCAACGTCAGGGAATCCAGGACCTCTGAACGCCTGCGCTCAATCCGCTCGACCAGGGACTCCACCCTGTCCGGACCCTCCATGCGCCGGTAGAGATAATCATCCTCCTGGTGGCGCAGGGCGCTCAGGATCTCGTTGACCGGGATCGCGGCCAGATCCCGACCGGGAAGATACCGCGGATCATCCTCACCCGTGACCACGAGTAGTCCCGAACGCTCCAGCGCCTGTGCCGGCCCGGACAGGACCCGGCTTGGCACTTGTAGCCGGTGGGCCAGATCTTCCAGCGCCGGCGCGTTCTCCCCTTCCAGGAACCGATGACCCACCTCGGCCATCAGGTGCATCCCGAGGCGCTCGCGCATCGCGGCGGAGGGCGGCTGGCCGGCGCCGCGCACCCGGATGTACTCGGGATTCTGGATGTAGAAGGCGATCTTTGATCCGATCAGCAGGATCAGCCAGGAGATGTACACCCAGATCAGCAGCATGATCACGATCGCGAAGCCGGAGTAGATCGCGTCATAGCGCGTGGAACTGGCCACGATCTTGGCGAAGCCCCACCCCACCGTTTGCCACAACGCCCCCGCGATGACTGCGCCAATCAACGCGGGCATCAGCCGCACGCGCGTGTTCGGAACGAACATGTAGACGAAGGTGAAGGCGGCCACGATCAGCGCGATCGGGATCAGGCTGGAGGCGGTCTCGAACAGCAGGCCAAACGGTTCGATCGCGGCTACTCGCTGCATCAGCGCGGAGGACATCACCGTTGCCGTGACCCCCAGGGCGGATACCACCAACAGTGGGCCGACCATGATCACCGAGATATAGTTGCTGAAACGCTGACCGAAACTGCGCATGCCCTCGACCTGCCAGATGCCGTTGAAGGCCTGCTCGATCTTCTGCACCAGCGCGATCACCGTGTAGACGAGGAAGATCAGGCCGACGAATCCGAGGACGCCGACCTGTACGTTGTCGATGAACTCCATAATGTTCTGCGTGATCTCCGCGCCCTGCTCGCCCAGCGGCTCCAGCAGGTTCAGCATCAGGGGCTCCACCGCATTGTGGGCACCGAAGGCCTTCAGGACCGAGAACGACAGCGCCAGCAGCGGCACCATCGACAGGAGGGTGGTGTAGACAAGGCTCATCGCCCGGAGGGTCAACTGGCCCTCCGTGGCCTCGCGCACGATGCCGCTGATACCGCGCACGATACCGATCGCCAGCGCCTGGCTGCGCGGGAGCGCGGCGAGGTCCGCGCGGTTCAGCAGTTCGTCGGCACGCTCGCGCCAGCGGTCCAGGCGCCCCGACTCGGCCTTTCCCCGACTCACTTCTGACGCCAGGCGCCGTTCCGGTCCTGGTACCAGTATCCCGACGGCGCCTCTTCCACCCACACACGGGCAAAGGTCTCGCGGATCTGGTCCTCCCAGTCCGGACGGTCGTTGGCCCGGGCGATCTCGCGGTACAGGGCCCGGCGGTCGGCATTCTCCTCGCTCACCATCCGCTGCACCCGGGCGCGTTCCTGCAATGGCACGTCGGAGAGATCCCGGGCCTCGACGAAGCCGTCGCGTCCGAATCCGACCGCACCGCTGCGCAGGTAGGGGGCCAGTTCCGCGCTGCGCGAGCGCATGGATGTCCGCAGACGGTTGATGGCGGGACTCTCCACGCGCAGGTCCGGCGACTGCGCGGAGGCCGGCGCGACCAGCCTTTCAAGACCCCACGCGACCGCCGGCATGATCAGCGGCGTGATGCCGCGGCTCGTCGGCTCGGGCGCGGCATCCGGTTCGTCCGGGGTTGGCGCGTCCGGCGCCTCGAGAACATCCCGCACGATGGTCCGTGCGGCCTCCTCGGCGGCAGCGGCGGGGAAGTAGATATGGATCGTGACGCAGGCGCTGGCCACCAGCACCAGCACCAGTACCGCGAACATGCGACTCAGGGCCCTCATTACGCTTCTCCTCTGCGCCGGGCGCAGCCAGGGGGAACTCCTTTCTCTTCGATTACTGTACAACAGCCGTGTGACCTTCTCGAACGGCATTCAGGCGCCGCACCAGTTCCGGCCAGTCCACGCGCCGGTTGTGGCCGATCACCTCGATTCGCGGCAACCCCCCGCCCTCAACCAGCGTAAAGGTGCCGTCGGGACGGTCGGCGATCCCGGAGACCCGGCAGACGTCGCCCTCGAGTTCGCAGTTGAACCCCAGCCTGCGATAGGCGAAGGCGTCGAACAGGCGCAGGAAGCTCGCCGCCAGCCTGCCCTGGACCCCACCGCCGATCGCGGTCAGATTCTCGACCGCGCGCTGGCTGATCCGCCGCCTCCCCGGATCTTCCTCGGGCGTTGCCAGAGACAGCTGCATGCGCTGCGGCACCCACTCGACCAGCAACAGGTCCTCGACGCTACCGGAAAGCCGGCCCTCGATACGGCCGAAGTCCAGGGCGCTCGTCAGAAGATCCAGTTCAAGCCGCCGCACCTGTGCCGAAACCTCCAGCTCGGGGGTGATCCCGAACAGGTTGCGGATGCGCAGACCCCCGAGCACGATCTCGCCATCGAAGACCTGCACCAGCAGCTGGCCATCGACGCGCAGGCCGTCGATGTCGTAGAACACGCGCGGAACGATGCCGGCCAGCGTGCCGGTAAACCGCGGCCAGCCGATTGCCTCGGTCAGCCGTTCCAGGCTCAGGGCGCGGATCCCCCCCTCGAACTCGATTTTCGGTCCCTCGGACCCCAGATGCAGATGGAAGCGATCGACGCCGACACCGCCGTCCAGCACCGGAACGAACAGCGGATCGAGCAGGCGAAGGCCACGAGACTCGAGCTGGAAGTCCATCTGGAAGGGGCCGACGGGCAGGCCGCGGACCTCGCCGGAGGTGACGGAAAGCGACGACTCCCGGGCCACCGCCTCGTCGCTCCAGGCGACACTACCGGCGGAACCCGTCAGCCCGAAGCGATCAAGCTCGTCCCTCAGCCCCAGGCCCTGCCAGAAGGCCGTCAGCGCACGGGCACGACCCTCCGATACGATCAGGTGGCCGCGGGTCTCGCCCTCGAAGCGGGTGCGGCCCAGGACGGTGCCGGCAAGCAGCGGTTCACCCACTATCCTGCCCGCGAGATCCAGGCGCCCGACCTGCCATTCGATCTCGCCATGCTCGAGCCGGTTGCCCGAATGCACCAGCCCCGCACCCTGCAGGAGGGTGTGTGCCCCGAGCGCCACCTCCCCCGAGGCGGCGCGCCACGCTGTCGCATGCGGCTGCTGGGGGACGGGCTGCAATGAAGAAATCGACACGGCCAACGGTCCTGCCTCTCCGAGATCCAGAAACCACGGCTCGAAGAATGCCGCGCCCTCCGTGAACCGGGCCTGAACATCGTAGCCGGCCGGGCCATGGGCCAGTCTCCCCGACACGGACAGACCCTCCGCGGCGTGCAGCCCGGCGGAATCGCTGAAGTCCAGCCCGGAGACGGACAGATCCAGTTCCATGGCCGGCAACCGCCCACGGGTATCGATGCGCCCGGCGATGCTCGCGATCCCGGCATCGACCACCACCGGCACCTCCAGCGGCACCAGGCCGGAATCCATCAGCATCGGCAGATCAAGCCCGGCCACGTCGAGGTCCACGCGCAGCCCGGCAGCCCCGGCGGAACCACTGACGCGGCCGTGACCGCGGAACAGGCC
>JAGTVE010000264.1 GCA_018224485.1 Thioalkalivibrio sp.
GCGGGCGGCCGCGCGCACCCGCTCCCAGTCCGGCAGGGACAGGCGACCATCCCCACTGGAGTCATAGCGCCGGATGATCGCCGGGTCGTTCTTCCAGCGGCCGAGCAGATCCCGCATGCGTTCATTCCGATCCGCGGCCTCGTGCCGGCGCGTCGCGAATTCCCCGACCACCAGCAGCCGCTGGTGGGCGTGCAGTCGGTCCTCCGTGTGCCGGTAGCGGCCACCCCAGTGCGACCCGCCCCGAGGGCCCGTGGCCAGCGCGCGCGATGCGCTGTACCAGACGTCACGGTCCGGCCGGATCACCATCGCCCCGTCCGGATCCACCACGCACTCCCCGGTGTCGTCCCGCAGCAGGAAGAGATCGTCGGACTTCCCCTGGGCGACGGTCACGCGGCGCCGGTTGCGTCGTCCGAGGCCGCGCTTCTCCTCGACGCGGTAGCGATACCAGACACAGGGAAGACCGGACAGCGGTGCGATGATTTCCGGGCCCGGGAGCCAGTCCGCGGTGCCCTCGAGCTGCACCAGGCCCTGCGGCGCGGAGCGAATCCGGGCGGTAGGGATGTCGGCGATCAGGCGCAACAGCCGGCTGTAGCGCAGGAAGCCGTAGAGACCGCCGCCCGCGAGCACCAGCAGGCCACCCACCAGGAACGCGAATTCGCCGCCATCCGCCTGCAAGAACCAGTGTTCCCACTCGGCCAGCACGCTTGCCCCCGCGCGAACTCAGCCGCGGAAGAGCGCGGCGACGTCGACGTCCCGGAGCTCGGCGGCATCGAATTCCAGCAGGTCGAAGGGCCTGAAGCCCAGCGCGCGGGCGACGACGATGTCCGGGAACTGCTCGATCCGGACATTATTCCGGTTGACCGCCGCGTTGTAGAACTCGCGCCGATCGGCGATCGCGGACTCCAGCCCCGAGATCCGGCGCGCCAACTGGTTGAAGACCTCGTTCGCGCGCAGCTCCGGATAGGCCTCGGCCACCGCGAAGAGTTGACCGAGCCCGAGCCGCAGTTCGCCCTCCGCGGCGCCCAGTGCGGCCATGTCGCCACTGCGCTGCGCAGCCTCGGCCCGGGTGCGCGCCCGGGTCACCCGGTCCAGGGTCTGCTGCTCATAGGTCATGTATTCGCGGGCGACGGTCACGAGCTTGGGGAGCTCGTCGTTGCGCTGTTTCAGGAGTACGTCGATGTTCGCCCAGGACTGCGCCACCGCGTGCTTCACGGCAACCAGCGCATTGTAGATCACGACGCCATAGAGGGCCGCGGCCAGCAGGATAACGAGAACGACAATGGTGCCGAGGGCCATGCTGCACGTGTCTCCGCGGTTCAGTGATGAGTGTGCCGGTCCCGTGGGGCGCGGCCATCGGTGTGCGAGGCCATGGACCGTGTCATTCCTCAGACGTCCACGTTCTCTGCACTCAGTGCGCGTGCCTCGATGAAATCGCGTCGCGGCTCCACCTGGTCGCCCATCAGCGTCGTGAAGATCTCGTCCGCGAGGATCGCGTCCTCGATGCGGACCTGGAGCAGGCGCCGCGTCTCCGGATTCATCGTCGTCTCCCAGAGTTGATCCGGGTTCATCTCACCGAGACCCTTGTAGCGTTGCACGGCGAGGCCGCGACGCCCCTCCTGCAGCAGCCACGCCATCGCGTCCGCAAAGGATTCGATCACGTGCCGGCGCTCCCCGCGCCGAATGTAGGCGCCGGGCTCGAGCAGGTCGTGGATGTCCGCACTGAGCTTCAGCAGCGCGCGAAAGTCGCGGGATTCGAGGATCTCGTCATTGATCAGTTGCGAGAACGGCGCTCCGTGCTCGATGCGGTCGAGGCTGAGCTGGGCAACGCCGTCCACCTCCGTCAGCGGCCCGAGGCTGTAACGGGTCGCGCCGGCGCGGTCGCTGGAGAGTTCCTCGAGGAGCCGGGCGAACCAGGCCTGCACCTCGGGGTTCCGTACGCTACGCGGTTCCGGCATCGGCTCGGCCTCGAACATCGACCGGAGGATGCGGTCATCGTACATGCGCCCGAGGCGGTCGAGCGCGTGACGCGCCTTCTGGTAGTCCTTCACCAGCTTCTCGAAGGCCGCAGGCGCGACAGGGGGAGCTTCCGGAGAGACGTGCAGCGTCGTGCCGTCCAGGGCGAGGGTCACGTTGATCTCCTGCATCTCGGCCTCGTCGCGCACGTACTGCTCGCGCTTGCCTCGCTTGATCTTGTACAGCGGCGGCTGCGCGATGTACACGTAGCCCTTTTCAATCAACTCCCGCATCTGCCGGAAGAAGAAGGTCAGCAGCAGGGTGCGGATGTGCGACCCGTCCACATCGGCATCGGTCATGATGATGATCCGGTGGTAGCGCAGCCGGTTGATGTCGTAATCCTCCTTGCCGATCCCGCAACCGAGCGCGGTGATCAGCGTCCCGACCTCCGCGGAGCCGAGCATCCGGTCGAAACGTGCGCGTTCGACATTCAGGATCTTGCCCTTCAGCGGCAGGATCGCCTGGAAGTGGCGGTCACGGCCCTGCTTGGCGGAGCCGCCGGCGGAGTCGCCCTCGACCAGGAAGAGTTCCGAGTGGGAGGGATCCTTTTCCTGGCAGTCCGCGAGCTTGCCCGGCAGGCCCGCGATATCCAGGGCGCCCTTGCGCCGCGTGACCTCGCGCGCCCGGCGGGCAGCCTCACGGGCACGCGCCGCGTCGATGACCTTGCTGGTGATGGCCTTGGCCTCGACCGGATTCTCGAGCAGAAAGTCACTCAGGATCTCCCCGAGGACGCTCTCGACGAGCGGCTTGACCTCGGATGACACCAGCTTGTCCTTGGTCTGCGACGAGAACTTGGGATCGGGGATCTTCACCGACAGGACCGCCGTGAGGCCCTCGCGCATGTCGTCGCCCGAGGTGCTGATCTTGGCCCGTTTCAACAGGCCCTCACGCTCGAGGTATTGGTTGATGGTCCGGGTGAGCGCGGCACGGAAGCCAGCCAGGTGAGTACCACCGTCGCGCTGCGGAATATTATTCGTGTAGCAGAACAGGTTTTCCTGATAGGAGTCGTTCCATTGCAGCGCGACCTCCACCGTGTTGTCCCCGCGGACCTGGTTCGCGTAGATCACGGTCGGGTGGAGCGCCGTCTTCTTCTGGTTCAGGTGACTGACGAAGGCCTGGATGCCACCCTCGAACCGGAAGACATCCTCCCGATTGTCGCGTTGATCCCGCAGGCGGATGCGCACGCCGGAGTTGAGAAACGAGAGTTCACGCAGACGCTTGGCGAGGATCTCGTAATGGAACTCGATATTGGTGAAGGTGGCGGGGCTCGGCCGGAACCAGACCATGGTGCCGGTCCGGTTGATGTCGCCGGCCTCGGCCAGCGGTGCCGCAGGCACGCCGTGATGATAGACCTGATGATAACGCGTTCCTGCACGGTAAATGTCGAGCCGGAGTTCCTCGGACAAGGCGTTCACCACCGATACTCCAACCCCGTGCAGCCCGCCCGACACCTTGTAGGAGCTGTTGTCGAACTTCCCGCCTGCGTGAAGCACGGTCATGATGACCTCGGCGGCAGAGCGACCCTCCTCGGAGTGGATGTCGACAGGGATGCCTCGCCCGTTGTCCGACACACTGACCGCGTTATCCTCGTGGATCGTCACGTCGATCGCGCTGCAATAGCCCGCGAGCGATTCATCGATGGCGTTGTCCACCACCTCGAAGACCATGTGGTGCAGCCCGGTGCCGTCATCGGTGTCCCCGATGTACATCCCCGGACGCTTGCGTACCGCATCGAGGCCCTTCAGGACCTTGATCTGGCTGGAATCGTAGCTGCTTGGCAACGCGGCGGGATCAGTGGTGGACATGGACTCTCAATACTCAAACATAAAGGCGCCATTATACCGGAAAGGACGTTCGCAAGGTTTGCCGCACAGATCCGCCGAGGGCCGGCAGTGGCGTCTGTGATGTTTCACGTGAAACAACGAGACGATTGCAGAAGAGATGCTCTTCGCACTGGGTAGCGCCCTTCACCCGGTGATCCGGAGGGCTGCTGGAAAGAGACCCCCGGCTTGGCTGTGCCGAGTGACCGTTTGCAGGTCCGTCTTCTCCACCCATATCGCAAAAATCCTACGGCGTAGCGCGCGCCAAGCCTGGTGCGCGCATTCCCCCGATCCCGCCGGACTAGGGTAAGCACACTTTATTTTGCCCACCCTACGGCGTTCCTCCGCGGCCACCCTTCGATGTGCGGTAGGCCAAGCGCAGCGGGCCCACCATCCCGACACCGGAAGTCTTTGGTGGGCGCCCTTCGTTTTGCGCACCCTACCGACGTCTCTCATAGC
>JAGTVE010000265.1 GCA_018224485.1 Thioalkalivibrio sp.
CGCGACGCGAACGGGCCGGACCCTTCATGTTTCCGAACATCATGCCCAGCGGGGCGCTCAACGACACTACGCACTAGCTCGTATGTGCGCGTTCCGCCTGCGTCCGTAACGTGGCCCTGGATGGCTTCTCCTCGCCGAGGGCCCGCCATGTGCTCTTCAACTCGGGCAGCAGCGCCAAGATGTCGGCATAGCGCTGGGCAAGGTATAGACGCTCCACCAGTGAGAGCAGTCCGGCCAGGCGCACAGCCGCGGGGGAAACATCGGCCAGGGCCGGACGCCGGCGGCCCGCCTCGGCCAACAGCCTTGCAAGGGTTTCGGGCTCCAGGGCGGCCAGCGGCCAGGCGGTGCCCACCGTCTCCAGGCCCCAGCGTCCCCAGTGCAGGGCGATCACATCGCCGCCCGCCGTGGCCAGCGTCTCCGGGTTCAGCTGACGGTTCACGAACACCCACGGCAGACTGCGAATCCGGTCCAGGATGGCCTGGAAGTCTGCGAGCAGCTCGTCGATGCGCTCGCGCGCGCCGGCGTCGGCCACGAGCCGCACGCGCTCGAACATCGCCCGATCCAGGCGTTGCCAGAGCAGCGGCCGCGAGCGCCCGTAGCGCGCGGCCAGCTCCTCGGGCGGTTCCACCGCGATCAGCGACCGCCGGAACCGGTACGCCAGCTCGGCAGGATCGGGGGCCGCCGATCCCTCTCCCACCTGCCCGGCCTCTGCGGGATCCCACGATCTCCCCGAATCCATCGACTCGGCACGATTTCCCCGACCATGGTCATCCTCCGGCGTCGGATCCAGGCGGGTGGCCACCTGCGCGGTATCCGCGGGCAATCGCAGGACGTGGCAGTGAAGACCGTCGACCAGGGTGGCGCCGACCCAGCCGGGGGCCGGCAGATCCTTGGGCGGATCCGACAGCAGACTGGCCTCGTGGCGCGCCTCGCCGGAACGATGGCGGCCGAAGATCTTGAGCAGGCGCGGCTCGGAGCCCTCGATCTCGCAGTGGATCGCCACCACGTCCTGGACCCGGGTCTGCCACCATACAACCGTGAGCACTTGTCCGGTGTCGCCTTCCAGTTCCCGGAGTACCCGCGGCACCCAGTCCGCGCGGGCGGTATCGGCCAGCAGGGCCCACAGGCCGTCCGCGCGAGCGTGACGACGGCGCTGAAACACCTGATGGTGGAAGAAAAGGGCGTCCAGGCGCGGCCGTTCGCGATTCAGGGAGACCAGGGAGGTCACCATGCCCGCCAGCCGGTTCAGCATCTGCCGCGCCAGCAGCAGCGCCACGATCGCGGCGAGCAGACCCGGCGGTTCGCGGTACAGATAGTCCGAGACCAACCACACGAACACCACCAGGAAACCCAGGCCCGCGACTCCCGGAAGCCACGCCTTGGGGGGCACGAGCACCTTCCGGCGCAACCCGCCACTGAAACGGCTTCCGAGGACAACCAGCAGCGCCACCAGGGACAGGAATACGACCATGAGGCCCAGGACCGAGGGGTAGAGTAGAGCCAGCACCCCCGTTCCAAGCAGCAGGAAGACCAGTCCGGCCGGTATTACCGCGTAGCGCCGGTAGGCCCGGGTGGCGATCCCATCCTGGTTCTCGAAGAGCACGACCTTGCGGCTGCGCTCGAGAATCCTGCGCGCGCCCCGATCGGATCCGAAACGGATCAGTCGCTCCGCCAGCAGGTAGACCCCGAAGGCTGCCACCGTCGCCAGCGTCAGGCCGACGATCAGCGTGTCCCGGTCAAGTTCGGCGAAGGCCGCCGGGAAGTAGCGCGGGGTGCGCTCGGACCCCAGCAGGATCACCACCTTCAGCGGCAGGAAGAACGCCAGCAGCATCGCGAGCTGGGAGAGCAGTGTAGCCAACACCACCAGACTCGTACCCGCGGGCGCTTCGCGCAGGAACTGGCCGCCAAGCTGCGTCGACCAGCGCAATCCTTCGCGTAAACGCGGAAGCAGCGGCGGGATTTCATTCTCGGGCACGATGCTTGCCAATCCTTACGGGGTGTCCAGAACGCAGCATGCGCACCTGGTCCTGCTCGGGAAACCGTCCCGGCATACGGATTCCGCTTCCCAGTCCACCAGGGAAGCGGGGCCTCAGTGCGCGACCGTGACCGTCTCCGGGGCCGACACCACCAGCACGCCCAGTCTTTGAAAGCGCCTCAGCAGTCTCTCACCCTGGCGACGCAGGTTCTCGTCCTGCTCGAGGCCGAAGTCATCGAGGCTGCTGCGGACCTGTTCATCGCCGCTGCAGGGTTCCTCCTGGATACGCCAGAGCAGCCTGGCGCCCAGCGGATTCAGCACCGCAAGGCGCACGCGCTTCGGCCCGGCACGGTATACCAGCAGGTAGGTCGGATTCTCCCCCGGCTGGTCGGGCCTGAAGTCCTCGCCGATGCGATGCACCGGGAATTCATAGGCGAGCACTCGGGCATGGGGAACCAGCGACGGGACGCCGGATAACGGGTCCAGCCTCCCCCGCTCCCCCCGTGACGTTTCCGAGTCCGCTGCGTTCAGCAGGCTCCTCTTCACCCGCTCGAAGTGCGCCAGTTCCGCGATGAACGGCCGGTCTTCCTGCCGGGGCGTTCGCTCTTCTGTCAGATATCGAACGAACTCCTCGCCGAACTGGGGGAAATAAGGCGTACGGGAATCGTGCTCGCGGTAGAAATCCCGTACCAGACCGGGCCAACGCTCCGGCCCCACCACCGTCTTTAGCACCGGAAATCCCTTGCCGAGAAGGTTCAGCACGTTGTTGTAGAACAAGCGCCGATAGATCGCGAGCCTGCGAGGCTCGATATCCTCGGGTGGCGGGAACCGTTCCGGATCCCGCAGATGATCGGCCAGCGCCTGCTGCAGCTGTTGAAAACCCGGATCAGCCATAGGCCACCTGCCGCGCCGAACGTTCCGCCGTGGCGTCCCCGGAGACCGACTGCGCCTGCTCCTGCAGGGCCCGGATTCGGTCAACCTCCTGCAGGAGTTCCTCCAGCGGTGGAAAGTTGAAGTCCCGCTCCAGCAGGGTCGGCACTGGCCCCAGGCGATCGTAGGCCGTGGTCAGCAGATCCCACGCCGCCGCCCCGACCGGACGGCCGTGCGTGTCCACCCGCAGGTCCTCGGCCTCCTCCTCATGACCAGCCAGGTGGATGTACCGCGTGCGCTCCAGCGGCAGCGCGTCGAGAAACCCGACCGCGTCATAACGATGGTTGATGCTGTTCACCACAATGTTGTTCACGTCCAGAAGCAGATCACAGTCCGCCTCCTCCAGCACCGCTCGAATGAATGTCGCCTCATCCAGCTCGCCACCGAGTGGCGCGTAATAGGACACGTTCTCCAGCGCCAGCCGCCTACCCAGTACATCCTGCACCTGCCGCACCCGGTCCGCCACG
>JAGTVE010000266.1 GCA_018224485.1 Thioalkalivibrio sp.
CCAGCATCAGGCCCCGCTCCAGGCGCCGGCCGCAGTCCATGAAACGCCACCCGTCCTCGCGCAGCATGCTCTCCTGGGCGAGACCCGACAGCGCCAGCAAATGCACGGTCACGTCGTCGAGCACGCCGCCCGCCGCCAGCGGATCGCGCAGCGCGGCCAGAGGCTCGGCGGCGTCGCGCAGACCGCTCAGCACGCGCACGCTGTCCGCAGACAGTCGATCGAGCAGCGCGTTCGCCGTGTTCTGCAGCGCCGCGAGCGCGGCGGGCACGCTGCCGGGCGCGCTGGAATCAGTCAGCAGCCGCAGGAGCTCCGGCTCCGGGTGCAACAGGTTCCGCTCCGCGCCGTCCGGACCGACGAAGCCCGGGTAGCTGCAGCTGAGGTGCGTCAGCGCGCGCAGCATGCGGTCGGTGACCCGGTCGCCCGCCCGGCCCTCGGCTCGGATCGCCTGCAGCCGGCGCAGGAGCAGGCGGAGCCACCGGATCAGTCCCTCCGCCCGTTCCGCGTAGCGTCCGGCCCAGAGCAGATCGTCGGCAACCCGCCGCGGGAGACTGGCCGGCAGACGGACTCCGGGCTCCGGCTCGGCGACGCCGGGCTCCCGATCCGGGGCGAGTGCCCCCGCGGCCGGTGGCAGGACCCACGTGTCCTTGCTGACGCCGCCCTCCTGATTCGACACCAGACGGTCTCCCGGCCGCCTTGCGACACGGGTCAGACCGCCCGGCAGCACCTGGACCCTGCCCGCAAACTGGCTGGCGAAGACCCGGACCGTCCCGTGCCGCGGTTCCAGGACCCCCTGCTCGTTAAGACAGGGCATGGTGGACAGCCCCACGCGCTCCTGGCCGACGAAGCGGGCGGGCTGCGCGCGGATCTGCCGGTACAGCGCCTCCCGTTCCGGGCCCGGCATCTCGCCCGGAAACAGCGGCCGGCCGCCCTCGATGCGATCGATGCTGCGCACCACGAGGTCGTCGCCCCGGGCCATCACGTGCTCCAGCGAATCGGGGTCACCACACCACCAGGTGGTTACCGACGGAAGCAGCAGGTCCTCGCCGAGCGCGAAGCGGGCGATGGCGGACAGAAACGCGGGCCACGCCGGGCTCTCCAGCAGACCGGTGCCCAGCGCGTTGGTCACCACCACGTTGCCACGGCGCACCGACTCGACGAGGCCCGCGACGCCCAGCCGCGAATCCGGGTCCAGGCTCAGCGGATCGCACCAGGCGTCGTCCACGCGGCGGAGGATCACATCGACGCGCTCCAGCCGCCCGAGCGTGCTCAGCCAGATATGCCCATCGCGGAAGACCAGATCCTGACCCTGCACCAGGACCAGCCCGAGCCGGCGCGCGAGCAGCACGTGCTCGAACCAGGCCTCGTTCAGCGACCCCGGAGAGAGCAGCACGATGCGCGGCTCCGCGACATCCGGGACCAGGTCGCGCAGTTCCCGGTGCAGGCCATCGAAGAACGGTCCCAGGTCCCGCACACCCAGCTCGGCGAAGGTGGCCGGCCAGGTCCGCGACAGGATCTCCCGGTTCTGCAGCGCATAGCCGCTGCCGGAGGGCGCCTGGGCGCGGTCGCCGATCACCTGGAACCGGCCGTCCCGGTCACGGGCGAGGTCGGCCGCATACAGGCTGACCGCCGGGAGTCCGGCGTGCAGGGATCCCTTCAGTACCGGCAGAAAGCCCGCGTGCGCCGCGAGAAACTCCGGCGGAACCAGGTTCGCACGCAGCAGCTCGCCCGGGCCGAAGACGTCCCGCAGGATCCATTCGAAGAGACGCGCCCGCTGGGACAGGCCGCGCTCGATCGACGACCATTCCTCGGCGTCCAGCAACTGGGGTAGCGCGTCCAGCGGCCAGGGACGCTGCACGCCGGCGGGATCCGAATACACGTGGTAGGTGACCCCCAGCTCATCGACCAGGCGCCGGGTCTCCCGCCCGATGTCGCGCAACGCGGCGCCCTCTTGCGCCTCCAGCGCACGCAGCAGGGGCAACCACTGCGCCCGCGGCGTGCCGTCGGGCAGAAGCAGCTCGTCCGCATTCCCCGCGGCCGGCGCATAGTCGTCTGCCACGGCGCGCAGGGAGCCGGGCTCCGGACGCGGTTCCGTGCCCTGCACCTGTTTCATGCCGTTCATGAGCTCCACGACCTCATGGCAAGGTCTCCGGGCGCCAGCCGAACCCCCGGGCCCTCAGGCCGCCCGGTCCAGCGCGAACCAGGTATCAACGATCGCGCCGTGAACGCCGGCGATCTCCTGCTGCAGCGCGTCGATGAAGTCGTGCAGACGATCGTCCTTGATCAGCTGATCGACCTCCGCTCCGAGCGCGTGCCGTCGCGCCTGCAGCGCCAGCCGCAGCGGCACCTCATTGCGGGGCAGCCGCTCGATCGCGCCCCGTACGTAGTCCAGCGAATGCGCGACCGCGCGGGGAAACGGGATGTCCTGCAGCAGGAAGCGGACCACGTCGACGCCGTTGATGCGCCGCTTCACGTGCTGGCGGTACATCTGGAAGCCGCTCTGCGAGCGCAGGATGCCGGTCCACAGCAGTCCCTCGTAGGGACCGGCGTCGGCGTCCTCCGGCCGCTTCAGCAGGCGCAGGGCGCCGGCGTCGATCTGGCGCGAGGTCATGTCCGCGCGTTCCAGGTTGCGCCCGAGGCGGATGAAGTCGTAGGCCGGATCATGACTCATGCAGCCCGCCAGCAGCCCGGTCAGCGTCTGGCAGCGCTGCACCACCTCGGTCAGGAACTGGTAGCGGCCGCGCTTCCCGAGACCGCTGTCCATGTTGTCGCGCGCGAACAGGTGCAGTTCGTTGACGATCTCCCAGGCCTCCGAGGGCACCAGGTCGCGGGTGGTGCGCACGTTCTCCCGCGCCGACTTCAGCGAGCTGAAGACCGAGCTCGGGTTGTAATGATCCGCGAGCAGGAACTTCACACAGTTGCGTTCGTCCTCGCGCTGGTAGTGCTCCTCGAAGATGTCGTCGTTGCCGGTCACCGCCACCAGGTTCTTCCAGGTGAGCGGCACCGACTTCGGCATGTCCAGGGAGACCAGGTGGAAGGACATCACCATGCGCGCGGTGTTCTCCGCGCGCTCGACGTAACGGGCCAGCCAATACACGCGTTCCGCGACCCTCGAGAGCATCTCAGTCCTCCTCGTCCACGATCCAGGTGTCCTTGCTGCCGCCACCCTGCGAGGAGTTCACCACCAGGGAGCCCTTGCGCATCGCCACCCGGGTCAGGCCACCCGCGGTCACGTCCGTGCGCACCCCCTGCAGCACGAAGGGCCGCAGGTCGAGATGGCGGGGCTCCAGGCTCTCGTCACACAGCGTGGGGGCCACCGACAGCTGCAGTGTCGGCTGCGCGATGTAGTTGCGCGGATCCTTCCTGATCAGCTGGGCGAATTCGGTCCGCTGCTTCTTCGATGCGTGCGGACCCACCAGCATCCCGTAGCCGCCCGATTCGTTCGCGGGCTTCACCACCAGTTCGTCCAGGTGGTCGAGCACGTAGGCCTGGTCCTTCTCGTTCACGCAGAGATAGGTCGGCACGTTGGGGATCACCGGCTCCTGGTCCAGGTAGTACTTGATCATCGCCGGCACGTAGGCATAGATCACCTTGTCGTCGGCCACGCCCGAGCCCGGCGCGTTCGCAAGCCCCACCTTGCCGTTGCGCCAGGCCCGCATCAGCCCCGGCACGCCGAGCATGGAGTCCGGATTGAATTCCTCCGGATCCATGAAGTCATCGTCGATACGCCGGTAGATCACGTCCACCCGCTCCAGCCCCTCGATGGTGCGCATGTACACGCAGTCGTCGTCGCCAACCACCAGATCCGCGCCCTCCACCAGCTCCGCGCCCATGCGCTGGGCGAGAAAGGAGTGCTCGAAGTAGGCGGAGTTGAAGATCCCCGGTGTCAGCACCGCGATCTCCGGGTAGTCCTGCGGCCGGGGCGAGATCGCGGCCAGCATGTCGAAGAGCTGCGTGGGGTACTCGTCCACCGGGAGGATGCTCGAGTTCTCGAAGACCTCGGGGAAGACCCGCTTGGTCACCTCGCGGTTCTCGAGCATGTAGGACACCCCCGACGGGACCCGGAGATTGTCCTCGAGCACGTACAGCGTGCCGTCCCGGTCGCGCACCAGGTCGGACCCGCAGATGTGCGCCCATACGCCGTGCGGCGGCTTGATGCCGCGGCACTGCTCCCGGAAGTTCCGCGACTTGTTCAGCACGTACTTGGGCAGAACCTTGTCCCGGAAGATCCTCTGGTCGTTGTAGACATCGTCGATGAACAGGTTCAGCGCGGTCAGGCGCTGCACAAGGCCGGCCTGCACCTCCTCCCACTCGCGCTTCGGGATCACCCGCGGGACGATGTCGAAGGGCCAGGCGCGGTCGATGTTCTCGCCCTCGCTGTAGACCGTGAAGCTGATGCCCATCTCGAGGATCGCGTTATCAGCGGCCTGCTTGCGCACCTGCAGCTCCCGATCATCCAGGGAACTGAGGTACTCCGTCAGCTTGCGCGCGACCGCGCGGGGCTTGCCCGGCGCGGCGATCAGCTCGTCGTAGAAGGGCGAGGGGTCGTAGGACTTCCAGTCGATGGACATCCGGGCCGGGCTCCTGAGGCGGAAGCGAAGACCCCGCTACTCTACTCCAGAGCACGCCCGGCAAAGAAGAACCCCCCATCGAAAGATTTAGATGCCGGTCGAATCGGGGCGAGGATTTGTGGGACCGGGCTGTGGCCGCGATGCGGCATCGGCCGGGGTGCGGGGATCGCGGCTGGAGGCCGCTCCCACTTCAGAGGGACTTGGTGAACTGCACCTGCTTCCAGTAGCCGAACAGGCTCGCGGGCTCGATGGCCACGGGCTCGCGGCCGGTCACCGCCACGAAGTCCTTGAGGTCCATGTCCGGACGGAACCCCACCGCCCGGGAGAGCGGGCGCAGGCTGCGTTCCAGGCTGCGCAGGATCCACTGGCGCGATGCGAAGTGGTTCACCACGAGGATCTGCCCTCCGGGTCGGCAGACCCGCCACATCTCGGCAAACAGCCGGTCGGGATTCGGTACCACCGAGGCGACATACATCGCGACCACCGCGTCGAAGCTGTCGTCGCTGAAGCCCAGCTGCTCGGCATTCATCTCGACCAGGCCGGTCACGGCCGAGCAGTCACCGTCGGCGAGGCGCTGGCGCGCCACATCGAGCATCTCCCGGCTGACATCGATGCCGACGACCTCGGCATCCGGCGTATAGAACGGCAGCGAGATGCCCGTCCCCACCCCGACCTCCAGCACGCGCTTGCCCGAGACCGGTGCGAGCGTCTCCAGCGCAAGGCGGCGACCCCGGGCGAAGACACGCCCAAAGATCACGTCATAGTGCCGTGCGTAACGCCGGTAACTCTTCCGTATGCTGACCAGATCCACGGCCCACCCGCAACCTCAGAGAGACTTGACCCGCCGACGCGCCACCCGCACGGTGCACGCGCCCGTGGGGGAACATCAGGCGGCTTCGACGGCCTTCATGCTGAGGCGGATGCGTCCCTGTTTGTCGACCTCCAGCACCTTCACGGTCACCGTGTCGCCCTCGTTCAGGAAGTCGGTAACGTTCTCCACCCGCTCGTTGGAGATCTGGGAGATGTGCACCAGCCCGTCGCGGCCCGGCAGGATCGACACGAAGGCCCCGAAGTCCATGATCTTCACGACCCGTCCGCTGTAGACGCGTCCCACCTCGACGTCGGCGGTCAGCTCCTCGATCCGGCGGCGGGCCTCTTCGCCGGCGGCCTGGTCCGTGGAGGCGATCTTCACGGTCCCGTCATCGGTGATGTCGATGGAGGTCCCGGTCTCCTCGGTCAGCGCCCGAATCGTGGCGCCGCCCTTCCCGATCACGTCCCGGATCTTCTCCGGATTGATGCGCATCGTAAGGAAGCGTGGCGCGTAGGACGACATCTCGATGCGGTGTGAACTGATCGACTCGCTCATCCGCTCCAGGATGTGCAGACGCCCGGCCTGGGCCTGGTCGAGAGCGCGCTCCATGATCTCGCGGGTGATGCCATCGATCTTGATGTCCATCTGCAGCGCGGTCACGCCGTCCCGGGTTCCGGCAACCTTGAAGTCCATGTCGCCGAGGTGGTCCTCGTCGCCGAGGATATCGGACAGCACGGCGAAGCGATCGCCCTCCTTGATCAGCCCCATCGCGATGCCCGCCACCGGCGCCTTCAGGGGAACGCCGGCGTCCATCAGCGCCAGGCTGGTGCCGCAGACCGATGCCATCGAGCTCGAGCCGTTCGACTCGGTGATCTCGGAGACCACGCGGATCACGTAGGGGAAGCTGTCGCCGGTCGGCATCACCGCCTGCACGCCGCGCTTCGCCAGGCGACCGTGGCCGATCTCCCGGCGCTTCGGCGTACCGACCATGCCGGTCTCGCCGGTGCAGTAGGGCGGGAAGTTGTAGTGCAGCATGAAGCGCTCGCGGCGCTCGCCCTCGATCGCATCGATCACCTGAGCGTCACGGTCGGTGCCGAGGGTGGCCACCACCAGCGCCTGGGTCTCGCCGCGGGTGAAGATGGCCGAGCCGTGGGCGCGCGGCAGGACGCCGGTCTGCACGGTGATCGGTCGAACGGTGCGGGCGTCGCGGCCGTCGATGCGCGGATTGCCGTCGAGGATGCGGTCGCGGACGATCCGGTACTCGAGATCGTGGAAGGCGGTCTTCACCGCGTCGGCGGAGGGCGCGCCCTCCTCGCCCGTCGCGAGCCGCTGGGCCACGTCCGAACGCAGGCTGTTCAGACGGTCCGTCCGGGCCTGCTTCTCGGCGATCTGGTAGGCGCTGATCAGGTCGTCACGGACCATCGCAGCGACCTTGTCCTCGAGGCCGTGGGCACCCCCGGGGGCCGTCCAGTCCCAGGCCGGCTTGCCGGCGGCCGCCGCCAGTTCGCGGATCGCGGTGATCGCGGCCTGCATCTGCTCGTGGCCGTACATCACGGCACCCAGCATTACCTGCTCCGACAGTTCGTGGGCCTCGGACTCCACCATGATCACGGCGTTCTCGGTTCCCGCGACCACCAGATCCAGTTCCGACTCGGCCAGCTCGCTGGCGGTGGGGTTCAGCAGGTAGCCGCCGTCACGATACCCGACGCGAGCGGCACCGACCGGCCCCGCGAAGGGAATGCCGGAGACCGCCAGCGCGGCGGAGGCGCCGATCAGCGCGGGAATGTCCGGATCCACCTCGGGATTGATGGACATCACCGTCGCGACGATCTGCGTCTCATGCTTGAAGCCATCCGGGAAGAGCGGCCGCACCGGCCGGTCGATCAGCCGGCAGGTCAGCGTCTCCTTCTCGTTCGGGCGCCCCTCGCGCTTGAAGAAGCCGCCGGGAATCTTGCCGGCGGCATAGGTCCGCTCCTGGTAGTTCACCGTCAGCGGGAAGAAGTCGCGGCCGGGATCGGCCTCCCGGCGCGCGACCACGGTGACCAGCACCACGGTGTCCGCCACGTTGACCATGACAGCCCCGCTGGCCTGACGGGCGATGTCGCCAGTCTCCATCACGACCGTGTGATTACCGTACTCAAATGTCTTCTTGTATGACACGCTTTCCTTCCCGCTCCGAGGTGGACTTACCGGCGCAGCCCGAGGCTCTGCACCAGCGCCTGGTAACGCTGCTGATCCTTACCCTTCAGATAGCTGAGCAGCTTGCGGCGCTGATTGACCATCTTCAGCAGTCCGCGGCGCGAGTGATGGTCCTTCTTGTGGGTCTCGAAGTGCCCCATCAGGTGCTGGATGCGCTTGGTCAGCAGGGCAACCTGGACCTCGGGCGAGCCGGTGTCCTTCGGACCCCGGCCATGTTCCTCGACGATGGCCGTCTTGGTTTCGGTATTGAATGGCATGTCTTGCTCGACTCCTGAAAACGAAAAAACCTGTTGTCTGCCCCCGGTGCGACCACTGGCGCCCCGGATTGCGCGCTGTGCAGCGTCATCTGGATCTGTGCGACCGTGCAACCGGCCGGGATGGGTGCCGGCGGTGCACGCAGGGCCCCGTGATCGGACGAGGCCCCCTAAAGGCGCGAAATATTAGCATGCCAACGGCATGAATTAACAGGAAACCGACGAAACGAACAGACGGCGCGGAGCAACCCGGCCGTCGTCCTGCAGCGACCCGACTCCGATGAAGACGCCCGCGGCGTCATAGAGGCGCAACGGCCCCGTTGCCCGAACCCCCGGGACGAAGACCGGCTGCCCCTGGCGCAGGAACCGGCTGCTCGCGGCATCCAGCCGGATCGCGGGCCGGTCCGCCAGCGCCCGGTCGGCCGGCAGCAGCCAGCGTTCGAGACCCTGCGGCCCCGCCTCCGCGGCTGCGGCCTCGAGGGTCTCCAGCGTCACCATCTCGGCCGCCCCGAAGGCCCCATGACCGGTACGGCGCAGTTCCGCGACCGTCGCACCGCAACCGAGCGCCTGGCCGAGGTCCTCGACCAGGGTGCGGATGTAGGTGCCCTTGCTGCACCAGACCTCCAGCCGCAGACGGTCGCGGGCCACCAGCGACGCGCTAAGCGCATGAATCTGCACCGCGCGCGCCGGCCGTTCCACCTCGACGCCCGCGCGCGCGAGCTGATACAGGCGCCGGCCCTCGTGTTTCAGCGCGGAGTGCATCGGGGGCACCTGCCGGATCTCGCCGCGCAGACCGGCGCAGGCCCGTTCGATCTCGCCGGCGGAGAGGGAGGGCACCGGACCCTCGCGCAGCACCTCGCCCTCCATGTCGCCCGTCGTGGTCACCAGCCCCAGCCGGGCCACCGCCTCGTAGTGCTTGTCGGCATCCAGCAGCCAGCCGGAGACCTTCGTGGCCTGGCCGAAGCAGAGCGGCAGCAGACCGGTCGCCAGGGGATCGAGACTGCCGGTGTGTCCCGCCTTGCGCGCGGCCAGCAGGTACTTGACCCGCCCCAGTGCCTGGTTCGAGGTCCAGCCCCGGGGCTTGTCCAGCAGGATGATGCCGTCGATGTCGCGACGCTGCATCGGCATGCGGTTCAGGCCGGAGCGGGACACCACTGGGGCACCCCGCCCGGCCCTCAGCGGTCGTCGTCCCGGTCGCCGGAATCCGCCGGCGGCGGCTCACCGCCATGGTGGGCCTCGTCCTCCGCGATCGCGGAGTCGATCAGGGCCGACAGGCGCGCGCCCCGCTCCGGGGTGTCGTCATAGATGAAACGCAGCTGCGGCACGGTGCGCAGCCGCATGCGCGCGCCGAGTTCGTGACGCAGGTAGCCGGCTGCGTGGTTCAGCCCCTGCTCCGCCTCCCGCCCCTTTTCCTCCCCGCCGAGCTGGGTGAAAAAGACCTTCGCATGCGCGAGGTCGCGCGAGACCTCCGCCCCGGAAAGGGTCACCATTCCGACCCGCGGGTCCTTGACCTCCAGCCGGATCAGCTCGGCCAGCTCGCGCTGCATCTGATCGCCCACGCGGTCACTGCGCTGGTAATCCCGACGGGCCGTCATCAGAGCGTCCGGGCCACTTCAACCCGCTGATACACCTCGATCTGGTCACCGGGGCGGACGTCGTTGTAGTTCTTCACCGCGATCCCGCACTCCGTGCCGGTGCGGACCTCGCCGACGTCTTCCTTGAAGCGGCGCAGGCTCTCCAGTTCGCCCTCGTAGATCACCACGTTTTCGCGCAGCACACGGATCGGATTGCCGCGCTTGACGGTACCCTCGACCACCAGGCAGCCGGCGACCGCGCCGAAGCCCGACGCCTTGAAGACGTCGCGCACCTCGGCCAGACCGACGATCTCCTCCCGCGTCTCGGGCGACAGCAGGCCGGAGAGCGCGTGCTTCACGTCCTCGATCGCCTCGTAGATCACCGAGTAGTAGCGGATATCGACCTCGTTGTCCGCGGCAAGGCGGCGCGCACCCGCGTCGGCACGCACATTGAACGCGATGATGATCGCCTGACTAGCCATCGCGAGGTTGATGTCGGACTCCGAGATGCCGCCCACGCCGGTGGACACCACCTTCACCCGCACCTCGTCGGTGGAGAGCTTGATCAGCGAGTCGCGCAGCGCCTCGGCCGAACCCTGGACATCCGCCTTCAGCAGGATGTTCACGGTCGCGACCTGGCCTTCCTGCATCTGATTGAAGATGTTCTCGAGCTTTGCGGCCTGCTGCGCGGCCAGCTTGTGCTCGCGCTGGCGGGTCTCGCGGTGCGCGGCCACCTCGCGCGCGGTCTTCTCGTCCGCGACCACGAGGACCTCGTCCCCGGCATTGGGCACGCCCGACAGGCCGAGGACCTCCACCGGCATCGACGGGCCGATTTCCTTCACCGCCGAGCCGGTATCGTTGAACATCGCGCGCACGCGGCCGTATTCCTGGCCACTGAGCAGGATGTCGCCATGCTTCAGGGAGCCGGACTGCACCAGGACCGTCGCGACCGGACCGCGCCCCTTGTCCAGGCGCGACTCGATCACCACGCCGCGCGCCGGACCCTCGTCGGGCGCCTTCAGTTCCATCAGCTCGGCCTGCAGGCCTACCGCCTCCAGCAGTTCGTCGACGCCCTTGCCGGTCAGCGCCGAGACCTGGACGAACTGCGAGTCGCCGCCCCAGGCCTCCGGTATCACCTCGCGCTGGGCAAGCTCGTTCATCACCCGATCGGGATCCGCGTCCGGCTTGTCGATCTTGTTCACCGCGACCACCAGCGGCACACCGCCGGCCTTCGCGTGCTCGATCGCCTCCATGGTTTGCGGCATCACGCCGTCGTCCGCCGCGACCACCAGGATCACGATGTCGGTGGCCTTTGCGCCCCGGGCCCGCATCGCGGTGAATGCAGCATGTCCCGGGGTGTCGAGAAAGGTGATGCCATCCCGCGTGTTTGGGACGTGGTAGGCGCCGATGTGCTGGGTAATGCCGCCGGCCTCGCCCGAGGCGACCTTGGCCTTGCGGATATAGTCCAACAGCGAGGTCTTTCCGTGGTCCACGTGACCCATCACCGTGACCACCGGCGGGCGCGGCTTCGTGTCCACGCTCTGCTCGATGTCCAGGGTGATCTCGTCCTCGATGCTTCGGGCCTGGGCGGGTACCGCCTTGTGCCCCATCTCCTCGACCACCAGCACCGCGGTGTCCTGGTCGATGCTCTGGTTGATTGTCGCCATCACGCCCATGCCCATCAGCGCCTTGATCAGCTGCGGCGCCTTGATGGCCATTGCCTGGGCCAGCTCGCCCACGGTGATGGTCTCCGGGACCTCGATCTCGCGCACCACCGGCGCGGTCGGTCGCGCGAAGCCGTGCTTGCTGGCCACCGCGGCGGCGGCGGCGGTCTGCGCCACGCGGCTCCTGCCCTTTTCACGGCGTCCGCGCCGCTCGCCGGTCACGTGCAGCTCCCGGCGGCCGCCCTCGGGCTCGCGGCCACCGCGCCGACCCTTCTTCTTCGCCGGCTCGGCCTTGGCCGTGGCCTCCTGCCGGGCCTTCACCTCCTTGTCCGCGAGCTCCCTGAGCGCCTCCTCCTTGCGCTCCATGCGCGCCTTCTCATCGGCCTTCGCGCGAGCCGCGGCCTCCTCTTCCCGCTGCTTCTGTTCCTGCCGCTGCCGTCGTTCTTCCTGTTCCTGCTGGCGCTGTTCGACCGCACGGCGCATCGCGTCCCGTTCGACCTCCACCTGGCGGGCGAGCTGCTCGGTGCGACTGAGCGGTCGCGTCGCGGCCGCTTCCGCCTTTTCAGGCTCGGCCTCCGGCTCGGGCGCCGCCGGCGCCTCGGGCTCGGCGGGCTCGGCAGCCGTCGGGATCTCCGGTTCGCTGGCCGGCTCGGGCTCGGTGACCGGCATTTCCGGGGCGGGCTCGGGTGCCGGCGCCTCCGTTACAGCGGGTTCCGGAACCGGTTCCGGGGCGGGTTCCGGGACGGCCTCGGCGACCGGTTCCGGGACCGGGGCGACCTCGGGCTGCTTGCGCAGGAGCTGGCGGCGCTTGCGCACCTCGACGTTGACGGTCTTGGTCCGCCCCTGCCCGGCATTGACCTTCAGGGTTTGCGTGGTCGCACGGCGCTTCAGCGTCACCCGTCCGGCATCGCCGTTTTCGGCACCGCCGTGAGTCTCGCGCAGGTGCGCCAGCAGGCGCAGCTTCTCCGCGTCGGTCACCCGGGCGGCCGGGCCTTCCACCTCGACACCGGCCTCCTTGAGCTGGCCGATCAGGCGCTCGACCGGCGTACCTACCGATTCCGCGAGTTGCTGTACCGTAATCTGCGACATTGCGCCTACCTCCTGTCCAATTCTATACGCTCGAACCGCGCGCTCGTTTCACCCGCCACGTGCGGCCTCAGGCGTCGGCCGCGAACCAGGGGGCCCGCGCCGTCATGATCAGCTCGGCCGCCTGTTCGGCATCGATGCCGCTGACCTCCACCACGTCATCGACCGCCTGCTCGGCCAGATCTTCCATGCTGCAGATGCCGTTCGCCGCTAGCTGGTTGGCCAGCACCGGGGTCATCCCCTCCATGTTGATCAGGTCGTCCGCGGGCTGTGCGCCCTCGAGCTGCTCCTCGGCGGCGATCGCCCGCGTCAGCAGCGCATCGCTGGCGCGCGAGCGAAGCTCTTCGACGATGTCGGCATCGAACTCCTCGATTCCCAGCAGTTCCTGCTCATCGACGTACGCCACCTCGTCGAGTGTGGTGAATCCCTCCTGCACCAGGATCGCCGCGACCTCCTCGTCCACGTCCAGGGAGTCTATGAACTGCTGCTGGACCACCTGCGCCTCGGCATCGCTCTTCTCAGCCGCCTGCGCCTCGGTCATCACGTTCAGATCCCAGCCGGACAGTTGCGACGCCAGGCGCACGTTCTGGCCGCCGCGCCCGATCGCGAGGGAGAGCTTGTCCTCCGCGACCGCGATGTCCATGCTCTGCTTTTCCTCGTCCACCACGATCGACAGCACCTCGGCGGGCGACATCGCGTTGATCACGAACTGCGCCGGGTTCTCGTTCCAGACGATGATGTCGATGCGCTCGCCGGCCAGCTCGTTCGACACCGACTGCACACGGGAGCCGCGCATTCCGACGCAGGCCCC
>JAGTVE010000267.1 GCA_018224485.1 Thioalkalivibrio sp.
ATCGATCGCGATCTGGCACTGACAGGCCAAAGGGCATCGCGGCTGGAAGCCGCTCCCACGCGTGGTTGAGGGGGGGGTGTGGGAGCGGCCTCCGGCCGCGATCGGGCGTGGCCGAACCGAGGGGCATCGCGGCTGGAGGCCGCTCCTACGGTTCCTACGGGGGGTTGGGGGGTGTGGGAGCGGCCTCCGGCCGCGATGGGGCGTGACCGCGCAGGGGGGCATCGCCGCTGAAAGCCGGGGAGGCGGGTGCCGGAGGGACGGGCATTCACCGGCCATGGATGGCCGGTGCATAGCGCCCAGGGACGGCTCGAGCGTGCCCGTCCCTCCGGCACCCGCCTCCCCGGCCACCCCCACCGGCACGAACACCACCGGCCGCCAGCAACGAAGAAGCCGGCTCGAGGCCGGCTTCTTCGTTTCATCAGCCAACGACCCAGGATCAGTCGGCGGTGGACGGTTCCGGCCGGTCCAGCAGTTCCACGTAGGCCATCGGCGCGTTGTCGCCGGCCCGGTAGCCGCACTTCAGGATGCGGAGGTAGCCGCCCGGCCGCTGCTGGAAACGCGGCCCGAGGTCGGTAAACAGCTTGCCGACCATCTCCTTGTCACGCAGGCGCGAGAAGGCCACCCGGCGGGTGTGCACCGAGTCGTTCTTCCCCAGCGTGATCAGCGGCTCGGCCACCCGGCGCAGTTCCTTCGCCTTGGGCAGCGTGGTCTTGATCAGTTCGTGCCGAAACAGGGACAGGGTCAACGCCTGCAGCGTGGCCTTGCGGTGCGAGCTGTTCCGGCTGAGTTGCCGACCGATATTGCGATGACGCATGAGAGTTACCTGGTTTTGTCAGTCCGGCGTGGGCCGTCGTTGTTATTCCGTGGTTTCCTGCAGTCCCGGCGGTGGCCAGTTCTCCAGGCGCATGCCCAGGGACAGGCCGTGACTGGCGAGCGTGTCCTTGATCTCGGTCAGGGACTTCTTACCGAGGTTTGGCGTACGCAGCAGCTCCACCTCGGTACGCTGCACGAGGTCACCGATGTGATAGATGTTCTCGGCCTTCAGGCAATTGGCGGAGCGCACGGTGAGCTCGAGCTCGTCGACCGGCCGCAGCAGCACCGGATCGACTGGTCCGGCGCCAGGACGGCCCGGCTCAGGCCCGGTCTCCTTGAGATCGACGAACGGCGACAGTTGCCGCTGCAGGATGCCTGCGGCTTGCCGCACCGCGTCATCCGGGGCGATCGCCCCATTCGTCTCCAGTTCCAGCACCAGGCGGTCCATGTCGGTACGCTGCGCAAGGCGGGCGCTCTCGACACGGTAGGCCACCCGCCGGATGGGGCTGAAGCTGGCGTCCAGCATCAGCCGTCCGATGGTGGTCTCCTCCATGTCCGCCTGACGGCGCGCCGCGACCGGCTCGTAACCGCGACCCGTGCGCAGGCGCAGGGACATCGCCAGCTCCACGTTCTTGTTGATGTTGGCGATCACGTGGTCCGGATTCACCAGCTCCACATCGTGGTCCAGCTTGATGTCGGCGGCGGTGACCACACTCGGACCCTTCTTCCGCAGCGAGAGCACGGCCTCCTCGCGGCTGTGCATGCGCAGCGACACGCCCTTGAGGTTCAGCAGGATGTCGACGACGTCCTCCTGCACCCCCTCGAGCGTGGAGTACTCGTGAAGCACCCCCTCGATCTCCACCTCGACGATCGCGGTACCGGTGATCGAAGACAGCAGGACCCGTCGCAGGGCGTTTCCGAGCGTGTGCCCGAAACCGCGCTCGAGCGGCTCCAGGACCACCTTCGCCTTGCTCCGGTTCTCGGCCTCGACCTCGATGTGCTGCTTGTTGACCAGTTCATTCACTTGCATGAGCGCTCCTGCGTACAGGCGTTACTTCGAGTACAGCTCGACCACGAGCGACTCATTGATGTCGGCGGGGAGGTCGGTCCGATCGGGCAACGCCTTGAAGACGCCCTCGAACTTGCTGCTGTCCACTTCGACCCAGCCGGGCAGCCCGGCCTGCTCGGCCAGGGTCAGCGAATCCCGGATGCGCACCTGCTTGCGGGCCTTCTCGCGCACCGAGACCACATCGGAGGGCGCGACCTGATAGGACGCGATGTTCACCGTGCGCCCATTGACCAGAATGGCCCGGTGCGAGACCAGCTGCCGCGCCTCGGAACGGGTGCCGCCGAAACCCATGCGGTAGACCACGTTGTCGAGCCGGCCCTCGAGCAGCCGCAGGAGGTTGTCGCCGGTCGAGCCCTTCAGGCGCGAGGCCTGCTGGTAATAATTGCGGAACTGCTTCTCGAGCACTCCGTAGGTGCGGCGCAGCTTCTGCTTCTCCCGCAGCTGCACCCCGTAGTCCGAGACGCGCGTGCGGCGATCGCCGTGCTGTCCCGGTGCCTTGTCGAGCTTGCACTTGGTCTCCAGGGCACGCGCCCGGCTCTTCAGGCCGAGGTCGGCTCCCTCGCGACGGCTAAGCTTGCATTTCGGTCCAATATAACGGGCCATGAATCAACTCCGAATGGGTTCAGACACGCCGCTTTTTCGGCGGACGGCAGCCGTTGTGCGGGATGGGGGTGATGTCGCTGATGTTCGTGATCTTGAATCCCACGTTGTTCAGCGCGCGCACCGCGGATTCGCGTCCCGGCCCCGGGCCCTTCACGAGCACCTCGAGGTTCTTCACGCCGTGCTCCTGGGCGGCGGAACCCGCCCGCTCCGCGGCGACCTGCGCGGCGAAGGGCGTCGATTTACGCGAACCCCGAAAGCCGGAACCGCCGGAAGTCGCCCAGCTCAGCGTGTTGCCCTGGCGGTCCGTGATGGTGATGATCGTGTTGTTGAACGACGCGTAGACGTGGGCAACGCCCTCGGCCACGTTCTTTCGGACCTTTTTCTTGGTCTTGGATTGCGGTTGTGCCATTGACTGGATCCCGGGAAGATTACTTGCGAATCGGACGGCGAGGGCCCTTGCGGGTGCGCGCGTTGGTGCGGGTCTGCTGCCCGCGCACGGGCAGGCCGCGGCGGTGACGAATGCCGCGGTAGCAGCCCAGGTCCATCAGCCGCTTGATGTTCATGCTGATCTCCCGTCGCAGGTCGCCCTCGACGGGGACGCGGCCGACCGCCGCGCGCAGGCTTTCCACCTCGGCATCGGTCAGGTCACGCACCTTGATGTCCTCGCGGACGCCGGCAGCCTCACAGATCTGGCGGGCGCGCGTCCTGCCGATCCCGTAGATCGCGGTCAGTGCGATCACGGTGTGCTTCTGGTCCGGAATGTTTATACCAGCGACGCGAGCCATCCAAACTCTCCATCAAATTCGGCAAAGCCGATTATTATAGCCAAGGAACTGTCCGTGCTCAAGCACGGATTCACGTGGAGACTGCACGGCGGCGCGGAACCCGTCATCATCTATCGGGTTGGCGCGTATCGCCATGATCGTCAGCCTTGACGCTGCTTGTGACGCGGGTCGCTGCAGATCACGCGGACCACGCCATGACGCCGGATCAGCTTGCAGTTGCGGCAGATCGGCTTCACTGATGCTCTCACCTTCATTTCGTCTCTCTCCAAAAACCTAGCGGATGTTGCTTCCGCCGAAACCCTTGAGATTCGCCTTGCGCATCAGGCCCTCGTACTGGTGCGACATCAGGTGCGCCTGCAGCTGCGACATGAAGTCCATCGTCACGATAACGATGATCAGCAGCGAGGTGCCCCCGAAGTAGAACGGCACGTTCCAGTACAGGATCAGGAACTCGGGCAGCAGGCACACGGCGGTGATGTAGATGGCCCCGACCGCGGTCAGCCGCGTCATCACGCCGTCGATGAACCGCTCCGTCTGCACGCCGGGGCGGATGCCCGGCACGAAGGCCCCTTGCTTCTTCAGGTTCTCGGCGGTCTCGCGCGAATTGAAGACCAGCGCGGTGTAGAAGAAGCAGAAGAAGATGATCGCCGCCGCATAGAATGCCACGTACAGCGGCTGCCCGGGCGACAAGGTGGTCGAGATCTCCCGGAGCCACCCCATGCCCTCCGCCTGCCCGAACCACTGTCCCAGTGTCGCCGGAAAAAGGATGATGCTCGAGGCGAAGATCGGCGGGATCACGCCCGCCATGTTCAGCTTCAGCGGCAGATGGCTGGACTGGCCACCGATCACCTTGCGGCCCACCTGGCGCTTCGCGTAGTTGATCGTGATCCGCCGCTGGCCGCGCTCGACGAAGACCACGAAGGCGGTGACGGCCAGCGCCAGCACCAGCAGGATGACCACGAAGGCCGCAGCCAGTTCTCCGGTGCGCGCAAGCTCCAGCGTGCCACCGATCGCTGCCGGCAGGCCCGCCACGATCCCCGCGAAGATGATGATCGAGATGCCGTTGCCAACCCCGCGTTCGGTGATCTGCTCGCCCAGCCAGACGAGGAACATCGTTCCCGTCACCAGTGATACGACCACCGTCGGGATAAAGATGTGGACCGGGGTCAGGGCCATCGGCATGCCCTGGATGGTCTGACCGCTCAGCGCGACCGAGATCCCGATACTCTGAAAGAGCGCCAGCACCACTGTGCCGTAGCGGGTGTACTGGGTGATCTTGCGGCGCCCGGCCTCGCCCTCCTTCTTCAGCTGCTGCAGGTGCGGCACGGTCGCCGCCAGCAGCTGCATGATGATCGCCGCGGAGATGTAGGGCATCACGCCGAGGGCGAAGATCGACAGGCGCTCCAGCGCGCCCCCCGAGAACATGTTGAACATGTCCAGGATGGTGCCGCTGTGCTGCTCGAAGAAGCTCGCGACCGCAACCGGGTTGATCCCTGGTACCGGGATGAAGGTGCCGATACGGTAGACGACCAGCGCGCCCAGCACGAAGAGGAGCCGCTGGCGGAGCTCGGAAAACCCCGCCAGTCCACCACCCTTTGCTGCCGCTCCCCGTGCCATCGTTACTCCTCGACGCGTCCGCCGGCGGCCTCGATCGCGGCCCGGGCACCGGCGGTGACGGCGACCCCGCGCAGCACGCGGGGCTGATCCACGGCGCCGGAGGCGAAGACCTTGGCGCGCTCCGCGCTGCCCGGCACCAGCCCGGCAGCCTTCAGGGCTTCGAGGGTCACGTCACCCTCCACCCGCTGCAGCTCGTGCAGACGGACCTCGGCGGTGCGCATGCGGGTCCGCGAGCGGAAGCCGACCTTCGGCAGACGGCGCTGCAGCGGCATCTGGCCGCCCTCGAAGCCTACCTTGTGGTAGCCGCCGGAGCGGGCCTTCTGCCCCTTGTGACCGCGGCCCGAGGTCTTGCCGAGCCCGGAACCGATACCCCGCCCGACGCGCTTGGGCTTGCTCCGGGAGCCCGGATTCGGAAGCAGTTCATTCATGCGCATGGTCAGGCCTCCTCGACCTTCAGCAGGTACGCCACCTTGCGCACCATGCCCAGGTTCTCCGGCGTGGCCTCGACCACGGAGGTGCTCTGCGTCTTGCGCAGGCCGAGCCCCCGGACGCAGGCCTTGTGGTTGGCCAGTCGGCCCGCAGTGGAGCGGACCAGCGTGAGTCTGAGCTTGTTCATCTTCAACCCGTTATTTCTTCGAGGGTCTTGCCGCGCTTCGCGGCGACCATTTCGGGATCGTCGACGGCTGCCAGGCCGTTGATCGTCGCCTGCACCACGTTGATCGGGTTGCGCGAGCCGACGCACTTGGCGAGCACGTTGCGCACCCCCGCCACTTCGAGCACCGCGCGCATCGCGCCTCCGGCGATCACGCCCGTTCCCTCGGAGGCGGGCTGCATGTACACGTTCGCCGCGCCATGGTAGCCGTTTACCGCGTAGTGCAGCGTTCCCTGGTTCAACCGGACCGTCGTCATGTTCTGACGCGCCTGCTGCATCGCCTTCTGGATCGCCAGCGGCACCTCCCGGGCCTTGCCGTACCCATAGCCGACGCGCCCCTCGCCGTCGCCGACCACGGTCAGCGCGGCGAAACGGAACTGGCGCCCGCCCTTGACCACCTTCGCGACCCGATTGACGCTAATCAGTTTTTCCTGCAGTCCGTCCGTGGCTTCGTTTGATTCGTGACGTGCCATTACTCTCTCCGGTGAAATCGGGTCCGATCAGAACTGCAGCCCGCCTTCGCGGGCGGCCTCGGCGAGCGCCTGCACGCGCCCGTGATATCGGAATCCCGCGCGGTCGAAGGCGACCTTGTCAATCCCCGCTGCCCGGGCCCGTTCGGCGATCAGCCGTCCCACCCGAGCCGCGGCCTCCGCATTGCCCGTGTACCCGAGTTCGCTGCGCACCCCGGACTCGACCGTGGACGCCGCCGCAAGCACCGAGTCGCCGCTGGGCGCAACGATCTGCGCGTAGATGTGGCGGGGCGTCCGATGCACACACAGGCGGTGCGCCCCCAGTTCCCGGATCTTGTAGCGCGCGCGGCGCGCCCTTCTAAGTCTCGACTCTTTCTTGTCCACGGTTACACCCTACTTCTTCTTGGCTTCTTTACGCAGAATGCGCTCGCCCTTGTACTTGACGCCCTTGCCCTTGTACGGCTCCGGGCGACGGAAATCCCGTATGTTCGCGGCGACCTGCCCCACCTGCTGGCAGTCATGACCCTTGACCACGATCTCCGTCTGGCTCGGCGTCTCGATGGTGATGCCATCGGGAATCTGGAACGCGATCGGGTGCGAATACCCCAGCGCCAGGTTCAGCACCTTGCCCTGCGCCTGCGCCCGGTAACCGACGCCGACGAGCTCGAGGGCGCGTTCGAAGCCCTGGCTCACACCATGTACGTGATTGCCCAGGACCGAGCGGATGGTACCTGCCAGCGCGGGATTGTCGTTGTTCGCCGCCGGCGACACGGTCGCGACATTGCCGTCGATGGACACCTCCACCGCTTCGGGGCAGCGCATGCTGATCTCGCCCTTGGGGCCCTTCACGGTGATTTCCTGCCCGCTCATCTCCAGCGACACCCCTGCCGGCAGGTCGAGCGGTCTTTTTGCTACCCGAGACATGACAGTTTCCTCAATAGATCTTGCAGAGCACTTCGCCGCCCTGCCCAAGGGCTCGCGCCGCGCGGTCGGTCATCACCCCTCTCGGGGTGGAGATGACCGCGACGCCGAGGCCCGCGTGGATTCGGGGAAGCTCGTCCTTGCCGCGGTAGATCCGCAGACCCGGACGGCTGATGCGCTCGATGTTCTCGATCACGCCGCGTCCCTGGAAATACTTCAGCGTCACGCGCAGCTGCCTGGACGCGCCCTCGCCCTCGGTGACCACGTCGGCGACGTAGCCCTCGTCCGCGAAGACCTTCAGGATCGCCTCCTTGCTACGGCTGTAGGGGACCGCGACGGTCTTCTTCTCGGCCCGCTGGGCATTCCGCACCCGGGTCAGCAGGTCGGCAATCGGATCGGTCATCATGGTTGTGTTCTCCTCACCAACTTGCCTTGCGCAGTCCCGGAATCTCGCCGCGCATCGCGTGCTCGCGCAGCTTGTTGCGGCCGAGCCCGAAGCGGCGGTAATACCCCTTCGGACGTCCGGTGAGACCGCAGCGGTTGCGTCTGCGCGCAGGACTGGAGTCGCGCGGAAGCTTCTGCAGGGCCTGCATCGCCGCCATCCGCTCTTCGCCGGGCAGCGACTCGTCCAGGACCTTGGCCTTCAGCTCGGTCCGGCGCGCCGCGTACTTCTGCACCAGCCTTGCGCGCTTCTGCTCGCGCATCATCATCGAAACCTTTGCCATTTCTCGAAAACCTCGGGTTACGTCCGGAAGGGGAAGCGGAAGGCCTCGAGCAATGCCTTCGCCTCCTCGTTATTCTTTGCGTTGGTGGTGATGGTGATATCCATCCCGCGGATCTTGTCGATACGGTCGTAATCGATCTCCGGGAAGATGATCTGCTCCTTCACACCCAGGCTGTAGTTGCCGCGGCCATCGAAGGCCCGCGGACTGAATCCGCGGAAGTCGCGGACGCGCGGAATCGCGATGTTGATCAGCCGATCGAGAAATTCGTACATGCGCCCACGCCGCAGCGTCACCTTGCATCCGATCGGATATCCGTCGCGGATCTTGAAGGCCGCGATGGACTTCCGGGCCTTGGTGACCACCGGCTTCTGGCCGGCAATCGCGGTCATGTCCGACATCGCGTGATCGATCACCTTCTTGTCGGCAACCGCATCGCCCAGTCCCATGTTCAGCGTGACCTTGGTGATCCGGGGAACCTCCATCACGTTCGTGTACTGGAATTTCTCCTGCAGGGCCGGGATCACCGACTCCAGATATTGCGCTCTCAAACGTTCCATGGCTCTCATTCCGCCCTTATGCGTCGACGACTTCGCCGTTCGAGCGGAACACCCGAACCTTGCGACCGTCTTCGAGGGTCTTGAAGGAAACCCGGTCACCCTTCGCGGCGGCCGGGTTGAACAACATCACGTTCGAGACGTGAATCGGCATCTCCTTCTCGATGATGCCGCCGGTCCGACCCATGTTCGGGTTCGGCTTCTGGTGCTTCTTCACCATGTTGATGTTCTGCACCAGGACACGGCTGTCCGGGAAGACCCGCAGCACGGTGCCACGGCGCCCCTTGTCCTTGCCCGTGATGACCATCACGTCATCACCCTTGCGAATCTTATTCATGCCTGCCTCACAAGACTTCCGGCGCCAGCGAGATGATCTTCATGAACTTCTCGCCACGCAGTTCACGGGTCACCGGCCCGAAGATACGGGTACCGATCGGCTGCAGCTGGTTGTTCAGCAACACCGCGGCATTGCGGTCGAAGCGAATCACCGAGCCGTCCGGGCGGCGCACACCGGAGGCGGTGCGGACCACAACTGCGTTATAGACGTCGCCCTTTCTCACCTTGCCGCGCGGGATCGCGTCCTTCACGCTCACCTTGATCACGTCGCCGACACGCGCGTAGCGGCGATGCGATCCGCCCAATACCTTGATGCACTGCACCCGGCGGGCGCCGCTGTTGTCGGCGGCCTCGAGCACGGTCTGCATTTGAATCATGACTAATTCTCCAACGAATGGGCGCCGGTCAGGCCGGGGCGCGGCCGAGCACTTCCACGAGTGCGAAACGCTTCATGCGCGACAGCGGACGGCACTCACGGATGCGCACGGTATCGCCGGTGCGGGACTCGTTGCCCTCGTCGTGCACGTACAGCCGGGTGCTCCGGCGCATGAACTTGCCGTACAGCGGGTGCCGTACGCGGCGCTCAACCACCACGGTCCGGGTCTTGTCCGTCTTGTCGCTCACCACACGCCCGATGATCGAACGCTGGGTCTTGGACACTTCTTCGTTCATGTTCTTATCCTGCCCGCTTGCGTTGGTTGATGAGCGTCTGGATCTGGGCGATCTCGCGCCGGACCTTCTTCACGCGATCCGGACGCGCGAGCTGCCCCACAGCCTTCTGCATGCGCAGCGCAAACTGCTCCTGGTACAGGCCATCGAGCTCTTCGGTCAGCTCGGAGGCGTTCTTTTTCTGCAGTTCTGCGAACCTCATCACATCACCTGCCTGCGCGCGAAGGTGGTCTTGATCGGGAGCTTGGCCGCCGCCAGGCGAAGGGCCTCGCGTGCAACGTCCTCGTTCACGCCCTCCATCTCGTAGAGGATGCGACCGGGCTGGATCTTGCACACCCAGTACTCCACGTTGCCCTTGCCCTTGCCCATGCGGACCTCAAGGGGCTTCTTGGACACCGGCACGTCGGGAAAGACCCGGATCCAGATCTTCCCGCCGCGCTTGATGTGACGGACCATCGCGCGCCGGGCGGCCTCGATCTGGCGCGCGGTGATGCGGCCACGGTCGACGGCCTGAAGGCCGTATTCGCCGAAGCTCACCTTGGCGCCCGAGGTGGCGAAACCGCGGTTCTTGCCCTTGAATTGCTTCCGGAACTTGGTTCTCTTTGGCTGCAGCATGTCGAATTCCTTGTTGGGCGGGCCTAGCTGGTGGCGCCCGGCCGGGACTCGGCGGCGCCATCGAGGCCGAACACCTCGCCCTTGAAGATCCACACCTTGATGCCGATCACGCCGTAGGTCGTCTTCGCCTCGGCAAACCCGTAGTCGATGTCGGCACGCAGCGTGTGCAAGGGAACGCGGCCCTCGCGGTACCATTCAGAGCGCGCGATCTCGGCCCCGTTCAGGCGGCCGGACACATGCACCTTCACGCCCTGGGCACCGAGGCGCACCGCATTCCCCACCGCGCGCTTCATCGCGCGTCGGAACATGATCCGGCGCTCCAGCTGCTGGGCGATGCCCTCGGCCACCAGCTGCGCATCGACCTCCGGCTTGCGGATCTCCTCGATGTTGATCTTGACGTTGCTCAGCTCGAGCCCGGACCGGGCCGCGACCTCGCGGCGCAGCGCCTCGATGTCTTCGCCCTTCTTGCCGATCACGATCCCCGGCCGCGCGGTGTGGATGGTCACGTGCGCGGCACGTGACGGCCGCTCGATCTGGATGCGGCTGACCGACGCATGCGACAGGCGCTTGCGCAGGAAGGCGCGCAGCTCCAGGTCGTCGTTCAGCGTCTTGCCGAATGCATCACCATCCTCGTACCAGATGGCGGACCACGGGCGCGAGATGCCGAGGCGGATGCCGGTTGGATGTACCTTCTGACCCATGACTACCTCGCTCCCGTTTCACTGACGCCAACCAGGATATGGCTGGTCCGTTTCAGGATGCGATTGCCGCGACCCTTGGCCCGCGCCTGCATCCGCTTCATCACCGGACCCTCATCCACCTGAACCCGGGTGACGCGCAGCTCGTCGACATCCGCGCCGTCGTTGTTCTCCGCATTGGCAATCGCGGAATCCAGAACCTTCTTCAGCATCGCTGCAGCCCTCTTCGGGCTGAAGGCCAGCTCGTTCAGCGCCTGCTCCACCGGCATGCCCCGGACCTGGTCTGCCAACAGACGCGCCTTCTGCGGCGAAATCCGGGCGTAACGCAGCTTCGCGATCGTTTCATCCGTCTTCATTACAGTTCCTTAACGCGACTTCTTGTTGGCCACGTGACCCTTGAAGGTCCGGGTGGCGGCGAATTCGCCGAGCTTGTGTCCGACCATGTTTTCCGTCACCAGCACCGGTACGTGCTGTCGGCCGTTATGGACGGCGACGGTCAGCCCCACCATCTGCGGGATGACCATCGATCGGCGCGACCAGGTCTTGATCGGACGACGATCGTTCTTTTCCACGGCGACATCGACCTTCTTCAACAGGTGATGATCGACGAACGGACCCTTCCTCAGTGAACGCGGCATGCTCGAGCTCCGTTACTTCTTCCGACGACGCACGATCATGCGGTCGGTTCGCTTGTTGTTTCGGGTCTTGTAGCCCTTGGTCGGAACGCCCCACGGGGTCACCGGCTGCAGACCGAAGTTGCGGCCCTCGCCGCCGCCGTGCGGGTGGTCGACCGGGTTCATCACCGTACCGCGCACCGTCGGGCGCACGCCGATCCAGCGCTTCGCGCCCGCCTTGCCGAACTTGCGCAGGGCATGCTCCGAGTTACCGACCTCGCCGACCACTGCCCGGCATTCCGACAGGACCCGGCGCATCTCCCCGGAGCGCAGGCGCAAGGTCGCGTGCCGGCCCTCCCGGGCCACCACCTGCACCGAGGTTCCCGCAGAGCGCGCCAGCTGGGCGCCCTTGCCCGGCCTCATCTCCACGCAGTGCACCACGGTGCCCACCGGAATCGAACGCAGCTCCATCGCATTGCCCGTACGCACCGGCGCCTGGCTACCGCTCAGCACGGTGTCGCCCGCCCGCAGCCCCTTGGGCGCGATGATGTACCGGCGCTCACCGTCAGCATACTTCAGCAGCGCCAGGTGCGCGCTGCGGTTCGGGTCGTATTCCAGCCGCTCGACGAGCGCGGGCACATTGTCCTTGTTGCGCCTGAAGTCGACCAGGCGGTAGTGCTGCTTGTGGCCACCGCCGATGTGCCGGGTCGTGATGCGCCCCTGGTTGTTGCGGCCGCCGGTCCTGGACTTCTTCTCCAGAAGCGGTCCGTAGGGTTCGCCCGGATGCAGCTCGGGGCTCCGGATCTTGACCGCGTGGCGGCGACCCGCGGAGGTTGGGTTGGTCTTCATGATCGCCATGGCTTACACCTGCTCTCCTTCGCCCAGTTCGATCGTCTGCCCTTCAGCAAGGGAGACGTAGGCCTTCTTCCAGTGGTTGCGCCGACCGAACTGACGCCCAAAGCGCTTCACCTTGCCGTCCTGGACCAGGGTGCGAACGGACTCCACCTTCACCTCGAAGATCTTCTCCACCGCCTGCCTGATCTCGGATTTCGTCGCGTCACGGCGCACCTTGAACACGTGCGTGCCGACCTCACCGGCAGCGGTCGACTTCTCGGACACCACCGGGCCCAGAATCACCTGCAGCAGACGCTGGTTCATGCCAACCACTCCTCTATGTGCTTCACCGCGCCCGTGGTCATCACCACCGCCTCGGCGCTCACCAGCACCACGGGATTGACCTGCGCCGCGGTGACGATGTCGATGTCCCTGAGGTTGCGGATGGCCTGCCACGTGCTGGCGTCTTTTTCCGCCGTGACGATCACCCCGGACTCCAGGCCCAGCGCCGACAGCGCGGCCACCGCATCGCGGGTACGGCCGGACTCCACCGCGAACGCCTCGACGATCTTCAGCCGATCCTGCCGCAGCAGCTCGGAGAGGATCGCGGCGATTGCCGCCCGGTACATCTTGCGATTCACCTTCTGGGCGAAGTCGCGCGTGCCCGCCGGGAAGACCTTGCCGCCCCCGCGCCACAGCGGGCTGCGGATGGTGCCGGCACGGGCGCGGCCCGTCCCCTTCTGCCGGAACGGCTTGATGCCGCCGCCGCTGACTTCGGAACGGCCCTTCTGGGCCCTGGTTCCCGAACGCCCGCCGGCCAGGTGGGCGACCACGCTCTGGTGCACCAGTGTCTCGTTGAAGTCACGCTCGAAGCAGGCGGGCGACAGATCGACCGCCGTCGCGGTATCCGTGGTATTTACTTGCATCGCTTGTTACCCCCTGGCCTTCACGGCGGGGCGGATGATCACGTCGGAGCTGGGCGCACCCGGCACCGCCCCGTGGATCAGCAACAGCCCGCGGTCACTGTCGACGCGCACCACCTTCAGGTTCTGCGTCGTGGTGCGCACCGCGCCCATGTGCCCCGCCATCTTCTTGTTCTTGAAGACCCGACCTGGGGTCTGGTTCTGCCCGATCGAACCCGGCGCCCGGTGCGAGCGCGAGTTCCCGTGGGTCGCGTCCTGCATGTGGAAGTTGTGGCGCTTGACCACACCCTGGAAACCCTTGCCCTTGCTTCGGGCCGTCACGTCGACGACCTGACCCTCGGTGAACAGGCTCACGCCGATCTCGTCGCCCTCGGACATGCCCTCGAGCTGACCGGCATCGACGCGGAACTCCCAGAGCCCGGTACCCGGCTGCACCGAGGCCTTCGCGAAGTGGCCCGCCTCGGGCTTCGGGACCCGCGACGGCTTGCGCACGCCGGCGGTAAGCTGCACGGCGTCGTAGCCGTCCCGCTCCGCGCGCTTGAGCTGCACCACGCGGTTGTGGCCGACCTGCACCACCGTGACCGGCAGGGACGCGCCGTCCTCGGCAAAGACCCGAGTCATCCCGATCTTGCGACCGATGAGTCCAAGAGACATTGGTAACCCCTTCCTGATTTCTATGCGCCTCGAGGGCGCCCTAACGCCGTGGCCCGGCGGCTGGAAACTCGCCGGGCCACGGAAAGCCATCTATTATGGCAGAAAATTGACCGCTAGTTAAGCCTGATCTGCACATTCACGCCCGCGGCCAGGTCCAGCTTCATCAACGCATCCACCGTCTTGTCCGTCGGATCGAGGATGTCCATCAGCCGCTTGTGGGTGCGCAATTCGTACTGGTCGCGCGCGTCCTTGTTGACGTGCGGTGAAATCAGCACGGTATAGAGTTCGCGCTTGGTCGGCAGCGGGATCGGGCCCTTGACCCGTGCGCCCGTGCGCCTCGCGGTCTCCACGATCTCGGCGGCGGAGCGATCGATCAGACGGTGATCGAAGGCCTTGAGACGGATTCTGATACGCTGGTTTGCCATGTTGGTCACTCGATGATCTTGGAGACGACGCCGGCGCCGACGGTGCGGCCACCCTCGCGAATCGCGAAGCGCAGACCGTCCTCCATCGCGATCGGACTGATCAGGGACACCGTCATCTTCACA
>JAGTVE010000268.1 GCA_018224485.1 Thioalkalivibrio sp.
AGCGCCGTTCCATAAGGAAGACACCGAACTGAGCCTGACGGGGATGCCGCTGCAGCGCTCCTCAGCTGGTGTAATTCTGCAAACTTCATTAAAGGTTTGGATCCGTGCTGGCGTTTGCGGGTGTCGGCGGCAAGGATGCCGTCGTCCCGCCTAGAAAGACGTATTCACGGCGTCACGCCAACAGGTTCATCATCCCGGAGACGCCCAACATCCCCCCTAACCGAGTCCCGCCGCGTCGGCGAGTTCCGCTGCCCGGTCGATCCGTTCCCAGGGCAGGTCGATGTCGTCGCGGCCGAAGTGCCCGTAGGCAGCCGTCTGGCGGTAGATCGGACGCAGCAGGTCCAGTGCCTGGATCAAGCCCCACGGGCGCAGATCGAAGTGCTCCCGGATCAGCGCGGCGATGCGGTCGTCGGCGATCCGCCCGGTTCCGAAGGTGTCCACGCTGATCGACGTCGGCTGCGCGACCCCGATCGCGTAGGAGACCTGGATCTCGCACTTGTCGGCCAGTCCCGCGGCCACGATGTTCTTCGCCACGTAGCGGCCCGCATAGGCGGCAGAACGGTCGACCTTCGACGGGTCCTTCCCGGAGAAGGCCCCGCCGCCGTGCCGGGCCATCCCACCGTAGGTGTCCACGATGATCTTGCGGCCGGTCAGGCCGCAGTCCCCGACCGGACCGCCGATCACGAACTGCCCCGTGGGATTGATGTGCACCTGCTCCCGGGCACACCGTGCGAGCCACTCTGCAGGAAGCACGGGCTTCAGGATTTCCTCCATCACCGCCTCCCGGAGGCCTTCCTGCGTGATCGAGGGGTCGTGCTGGGTGGACAGCACTACTGCGTCAATGCCCACCGGGGTCCCGTTTTCGTAGCGCAGTGTCACCTGGCTCTTGGCGTCCGGGCGCAGCCAGGCCAGTGCCCCGCTCTTGCGCACCTCCGCCTGGCGCCGTACCAGCCGGTGCGCATAATAAATCGGTGCCGGCATCAGCCCTTCCGTCTCGCGAGAAGCATACCCGAACATCAGCCCCTGGTCACCGGCGCCCTGGTTCGCGCGGTCGGACACGTCGCGGTCCACCCCCATCGCGATGTCCGGAGACTGCTGCCCCAGTGCGTTTAGCACTGCGCAGGTGTGGCCGTCGAAGCCGACGTCGGAATCCACATAGCCGATTGCGCAGACGGTGTCCCGCACGATCTTCTCGTAGTCGATCACCGAGCTCGTGGTGATCTCGCCGGCCAGCAGCACCATACCGGTCTTGGTGACCGTCTCGCAGGCGATCCTGGCGTGCGGGTCCTCCGCGACAATCGCATCCACCACGGCGTCCGAGATCTGGTCCGCCATCTTGTCGGGGTGACCCTCCGAAACGGATTCGGAAGTAAACAGGTAACTCGTGGACATGCGCGTGTTCCTCGAACCTCAGGGCGGTGGACCAGGGCGGAAAGCCGGATAGTCTAACCGCTGGGCGCAAACATTTCTAAGTGCATCCCAGCATTCTCCGCGCGATGCGGCGGCCGGCAACGGGCCGCAGACTTGCTCCTGGGCTCAAAACTGTACAAAATGCACCGCCTTTAATTAGGGCTGAATTCGGCTGAAAGTCGCCGGCCGGCCAAACCGGTCTCCAATGCCGCCGACACCAACAACAAACAAGGCGGCCGGCGCCCGTGCATCGTTGGCACGCAGTCCTGACCCATTCACACGATCATTCAGCTAGGAGATCCGCATGCCTTCCCGTAGAGAGCTTGCCAACGCCATACGCGCCCTGTCGATGGACGCCGTTCAGAAAGCCAACTCCGGTCACCCGGGCGCTCCGATGGGGATGGCGGATATTGCCGAGGTGCTCTGGAACGACTACCTGAAGCACAACCCGGCGAACCCCGGCTGGCACGATCGCGACCGCTTCGTGATGTCCAACGGGCATGGCTCGATGCTGGTGTACTCCCTGCTGCACCTGACCGGTTACGACCTGCCCTTGGACGAACTGAAACAGTTCCGGCAGCTGCACTCGAAGACGCCGGGCCACCCAGAGTACGGCTACACCGCGGGGGTGGAGACCACTACCGGTCCGCTCGGGCAGGGGGTCAGCAACGCGGTGGGGATGGCGATCGCAGAAAAGATCCTGGCAGCGCATTTCAACCGGGATGACCACCGCATCGTCGATCACCACACCTACGTCTTCCTCGGCGATGGCTGTCTGATGGAAGGGATTTCCCACGAGGCCTCCGCACTGGCGGGGACGCTCGGGCTGGGCAAGCTGATCGCGTTCTACGACGACAACGGCATCTCCATCGATGGCGAGGTCGACGGCTGGTTCACCGATGACACCCCGAAGCGTTTCGAGGCCTACGGGTGGCACGTGGTGCGGGGCGTGAACGGCCACAGTGCCGAGGAGGTGAAGGCGGCGATCGAACAGGCCCGGGCCGAGACGGGCAAGCCGACCCTGATCTGTTGCAAGACCATCATCGGTTTCGGTTCGCCGAACAAGCAGGGCAAGGAGGAGTGCCACGGTGCGCCCCTTGGCGCGGACGAGATCGAGCTTGCGCGCAAGGAGCTGGGCTGGACGCACGGGCCGTTCGAGATCCCGGAGACGATCTACCAGGGCTGGGATGCCAAGGACAACGGAGCCCGGTCCGAGGCCGAGTGGAACGATCGCTTCGAGGCCTACAGGAGCGCGCATCCGGATCTCGCGGCGGAGTTCGTCCGGCGCATGAACGGCGTCCTGCCGTCCGACTGGACGGAGAAGGCCGAGGCCTTTATCCAGCAGACCATCGAGAAGGCGGAGAAGGTCGCCAGCCGCAAGGCCTCGCAGAACGCGATCACCGGATACGCGCCGGCGCTGCCCGAACTGCTCGGTGGGTCCGCGGACCTCGCGGGCTCCAATCTCACCCTGCATCCGGGTTCGAAGGGCGTGAGCCGCGAGGACGCGGCGGGCAACTACATCTTCTACGGTGTGCGCGAGTTCGGCATGGCGGCGATCATGAACGGGATCGCGCTGCACGGGGGCTTCATTCCCTACGGTGGCACCTTCCTGATCTTCTCCGACTACGCCCGCAATGGCATCCGCATGTCGGCACTGATGGGGCAGCGTGTGCTCTACGTGTTTACCCACGACTCCATCGGGCTCGGCGAAGACGGTCCCACGCACCAGCCCATCGAGCAGACGCCGAGCCTGCGCCTGATCCCGAACCTCAACGTCTGGCGTCCGTGCGACGGCGTCGAAACGGCAATGGCCTGGAGGGCTGGCGTCGAGCGCACGGACGGGCCGTCGGCCTTCATTCTTTCGCGCCAGGGCCTCGCGCCGCAGCAGCGTGACGAGGAGCAGGTGGCCAACATCGCCCGCGGCGGCTATGTTCTGCACGACAGCGAGGGGACCCCCGAACTGATCCTGATCGCCACCGGTTCCGAGGTGGCCCTCACGATGCAGGCTGCGCAGATCCTGGCGGACAGGGGCCGCAAGGTGCGTGTCGTGTCGATCCCCTGCGTCGAGCTCTTCGAGCAGCAGGACCCGGCCTACCGCGACGCAGTGCTGCCCGCCGAGGTGCGGGCCCGTGTGGCGGTCGAGACCGCTGCCACCGCCGGCTGGTACAAGCACGTCGGCCTGGATGGCGCGGTAGTCGGCCTCGACCGTTTCGGCGAGTCGGCTCCCGGCGGCGCCCTGATGGAGTACTTCGGCTTCACCGCGGAAAACGTCGTCAGCGTTGCGGAGTCACTGCTGAACTGAGCACTTGCCGCACGAGAACAGAGGTTTCCGAGCAAGATCACGCAACCTGGGAGATAGAGAGTTATGACGATCAAAGTCGGTATCAACGGTTTCGGCCGCATCGGCCGCATGGCATTCCGGGCGATTCACAGGGAATTCCCCGAACTCGAGGTGGTCGCGATCAACGACCTGCTGGATCCCGAGTACCTGGCCTACATGCTGCGCTACGACTCGGTCCACGGTCGCTTCGACGGCGAGGTGTCGGTGGAAGGCAACGGCATGACCGTCGATGGCAAGAAGATCCGTCTGACCGCCGAGCGCGACCCCGCGAACCTGAAGTGGAGCGAGGCGGGCGCGGACGTGGTGATCGAGTCCACCGGCTTCTTCCTGACCGAGGAGACCTGTCAGAAGCACATCGATGCGGGTGCGCAGAAGGTGGTCCAGAGCGCGCCGTCGAAGGACGCGACGCCGATGTTCGTCTACGGCGTGAATCACAACGACTACGCCGGCCAGGCGATCCTGTCCGCCGCCTCCTGCACCACCAATGCGCTGGCTCCGGTGGCCAAGGTCCTGCACGACCAATATGGCATTAAGCGCGGGCTGATGAGCACCGTGCACGCCGCCACCGCGACCCAGAAGACCGTCGACGGGCCCTCGCAGAAGGACTGGCGCGGCGGCCGCGGCATCCTCGAGAACATCATCCCGTCCTCCACCGGCGCCGCAAAGGCGGTCGGCAAGGTGCTGCCCTCGCTGAACGGCAAGCTGACCGGCATGGCCTTCCGCGTGCCGACCTCGGACGTCTCGGTGGTCGACCTCACCGTGGAACTCGACAAGGGTGCGAGTTACGACGAGATCTGCAGGGCCATGAAGATGGCCTCCGAAGGCGAGCTGAAGGGCGTGCTCGGCTACACGGAGGAAAAGGTCGTCTCGACCGACTTCCGCGGCGTCGGTACCCCGTCGATCTTCGACGCCGGGGCCGGAATCCAGCTCGACGATACCTTCGTGAAGGTCGTCGCCTGGTACGACAACGAGTACGGCTACACCTGCAACATGCTGCGCATGGTGCAGCACGTCGGTCAGTAGGCGCCGATCCCATCTGCCCGGCGGCAGCGGAGTCCTCGTGGCCCCGCTGCCGCTGCGCATCCGTGCTGCCTGCGAAGAGAGGCTCGGCAAGGAACATCGCTTCTTGCCCAACCTCTTTCCCGTTTCCCCATAGGAGTGGTCTGATGTCCGTGATCAAGATGACCGACCTCGATCTGAGCGGCAAGCGCGTGCTGGTCCGCCAGGATCTGAACGTTCCCGTCAAGGACGGCAAAGTCACCTCGGACGCCCGCATCCGGGCCAGCCTGCCGACCGTGGAAAAGGCCCTCGAAGGTGGCGCCCGGGTGATGCTGATGTCGCACCTGGGGCGCCCCACGGAGGGCGAGTTCTCCGAGGCCGACTCGCTGGCCCCCGTTGCCGCCCACATGGGGCAGTTGCTGGGACGCGAGGTGCGTCTGGTAGGCGACTACCTCGACGGTGTGGATCTGGCCGAAGGCGAGGTGGTGCTGCTGGAGAACGTGCGCTTCAACCCGGGGGAGAAGAAGGACGACGACGAGTTGGCAAAGAAGTACGCTGCACTGTGCGATGTCTTCGTGATGGACGCCTTCGGTACCGCGCACCGGGCGCAGGCATCGACCCATGGCGTCGGCCGCTTCGCCCCCACCGCCTGCGCCGGCCCCCTGCTGGCGGCCGAGCTCGAGGCGCTGGGCAAGGCGCTCGACCACCCGAAGCGACCGCTGGTTGCGATCGTCGGCGGCTCCAAGGTCTCGACCAAGCTGACCGTGCTCGAGTCCCTGTCCGGGGTCGTCGATCAGCTGATCGTCGGCGGCGGCATCGCCAACACCTTCATTGCCGCCCAGGGGCACCCTGTCGGCAAGTCGCTGTGCGAGCATGACCTGATCGACGAGGCGAAGCGCCTGATGGAAGCGGCTCAGGCCAAGGGAAGCGAGATCCCGGTGCCCACCGACGTGACCGTGGGGCAGGAGTTCTCGGAATCCACCCCGGCCGAGGTCAAGCCGGTGGCCGAGGTGGCCGAGGGCGACATGATCTTCGACGTCGGTCCCGACACCGCCTCGTCCTACGCCGAGCTGCTGCGCAAGGCGGGCACCATCGTCTGGAACGGCCCGGTCGGCGTCTTCGAGTTCGATCAGTTCGCCGCGGGCACGAAGGCGCTGGGCAAGGCGATCGCCGAGAGCGACGCCTTCTCCATCGCCGGCGGAGGGGATACCCTTGCAGCCATCGACACGTACGGCCTGAGTGACCGGATCAGCTACATCTCCACCGGAGGCGGCGCCTTCCTCGAGTTCCTCGAGGGCAAGACCCTGCCCGCCGTGGCGATGCTCGAAGAGCGCTCCCGGGACTGAACGGCCAAGGCAACGCTGGAATCGCTGCATTCATGAGACGTACCAAGATCGTGGCCACGCTGGGGCCCGCGACCGACAGCGAGCGGGCCCTGGAGCGGTTGGTTGAGGCCGGGGTGGACGTGGTCCGCATCAACTTCTCCCACGGGGATGCCGCGAGCCATCGCCAGCGGGTCGCCCGGATACGGGAGATCGCCGCCCGGTCCGGGCGCTGCGTCGGCGTGCTCGGGGATCTCCAGGGTCCGAAGATCCGCATCGCCCGGTTCCGTGAAGGTTCGATCGAACTGAACGAAGGCGACGCGTTCGCGCTGGACGCCACCCTCGCGGACGATGCCGGTGACCGGATGCAGGTGGGTCTGACCTATCCCGACCTGCCGAGCGATATACATGACGGGGACACGCTGCTGCTGGATGACGGGCGGCTGGTGCTGAAGGTCGAGGCGGTCCGCGATCAGCGCATCGAGACGACGGTGCTGGTCGGGGGCACGCTGTCCAACAACAAGGGCATCAACCGGATGGGCGGCGGCCTGTCGGCGCCTGCGATCACCGAAAAGGATCGGCAGGACGTCCGGCTGGCGGCCGAGCTCGAGGTCGACTTCCTGGCCGTGTCCTTTCCCCGTTGCGCGGAAGACATCCAGCTGGCGCGCTCCCTACTGCACGAGGCCGGGGGCGAGGCCGCGATCTGCGCGAAGATGGAGCGTGCAGAGGCGCTGGAAATGGCCGACGAGATCCTGGCGGCCTCGGACGTGATCATGATCGCGCGCGGCGACCTGGGCGTGGAGATTGGCGATGCGGAGCTTCCTGCGGTGCAGAAGAACCTGATCGCCCGCGCCCGCAAGCTGAACCGCGTGGTGATCACCGCGACCCAGATGATGGAGTCGATGATCCAGAATCCGATCCCGACGCGGGCCGAGGTCTTCGACGTCGCGAACGCGGTACTCGACGGCACCGACGCGGTGATGCTCTCGGGCGAGACCGCCACCGGGCGCTACCCGCACAGGGCCGTGGACAGCATGGGTCGCATCTGCGCCGCGGCGGAGCGCCAGCGCGCGGCGCGCCAGTCCACGCACCGCATGGACAGTTATTTCGGGCGGGTCGACGAGGCCATCGCGATGGCCACGATGTACACTGCCAACCACCTCGACGTCGCGGCGATTGCGGCGCTCACCGAGTCCGGATCCACCGCTCTGTGGATGTCCCGGATCAGCTCCGGCATCCCGATCTTCGCGTTGACCCGGCAGGCGAAGACCAGCCGACGCATGACCCTGTACCGGGGCGTTTATCCCGTTGTCCTGCCCACGATTCCCGACACCCACGCGGAAACGAACCGGGAGGCGATCCGCCTGCTCCTCGAGGAGGGGGTCGTCAAGGACGGCGAACTGGTGATCATCACCAAGGGCGACCTCGACGGGGTGCCCGGAGGCACCAATGCCCTCAAGATTCTTCGTGTCGGCGAGACCGTCACCGTTCCCTGATACCATCTGCGCGAGAGCAACGATGCAGCCCCACCCGAATCCTGTAAGGAGGAAACCATGGCTCTGATTTCCCTTCGCCAGCTGCTGGACCATGCCGCCGAGCACGGCTATGGCATGCCGGCCTACAACGCCAACAACATGGAGCAGGTCCACTCGATCATGGAGGCCGCCGCCGCGGTCGATTCCCCGGTGATCATCCAGGCCTCGGCCGGTGCACGGAAGTATGCCGGCGAGCCCTTCCTGCGCCACATCATCCTCGCTGCGGTGGAGCAGTACCCGGACATTCCGGTGGTGCTGCACCAGGACCACGGCGGGGAACCCGCCGTGTGCCTCCGCTCCATCCAGTCCGGGTTCACCTCGGTGATGATGGACGGCTCCCTGATGCCGGACATGAAGACCCCGGCCACCTACGACTACAACGTCGACGTGACCGCCAAGGTGTCCGAAATCGCCCATGCGGTGGGTGTGTCCGTCGAGGGCGAGCTGGGCTGCCTCGGTTCGCTCGAGACCGGCATGGCCGGTGAAGAGGACGGCTCCGGCGCCGAGGGGCAGCTGTCGCACGACCAGCTGCTGACCGACCCGGACGAGGCCGCCGATTTCGTGAAGAAGACCAGCGTGGATGCGCTCGCGATCGCGATCGGCACCTCGCACGGGGCGTACAAGTTCACCCGTCCGCCGACCGGCGACATCCTGGCGATCCAGCGCATCAAGGAGATCCATGCGCGCATCCCGGAGACCCACCTGGTGATGCACGGCTCCTCCTCGGTGCCACAGGAGTGGCTGGAGATCATCAACAACTACGGCGGCGACATGGGCGAGACCTATGGCGTGCCGGTCGAGGAGATCCAGGAAGGCATCAAGCACGGCGTGCGCAAGGTGAATATCGACACTGACCTGCGCATGGCCTCGACGGGCGCGGTCCGCAAGTTTCTCGCGGAAAACCCGAAGGAGTTCGACCCGCGCAAGTTCCTGATTCCCTCGACCAAGGCGATGAAGGACATCTGCCAGGCCCGATACGAGGCCTTCGGCTGTGCCGGCATGGCCTCCAAGATCAAGCCGATCGACCTTGCGACCATGGTCAGCCGCTACAAGGCCGGCGAGCTGGATCCGAAGGTGAACTGAGGGAACGGCGACACCGTACGTAGTGCCGCGGATGCCGGGACAGGGAGGCCCCGGCCCGGGCACCGGATGATCAAGGGGGGGCATTCGCCCCCCTTTCTTGTGACAGAATGCCCGCACCCGATAGGCCCGCCGCCGTCCGAATGGCCGTCATCGCGCACGGCGGGGCCCGAATCCATGACCCGCGGAGTCCGGCCGCGAGGCCGCTTTGCAGTCCCCAGGAGGTTCCTGATGAAGAAGTTCGCCCTGCTGTTCCTGCTGTTCGTCTGGGTTCTTCCGGCGCTGGCCCAGGCGCAGTTATTCACGCGGGACGTGGACCCGCAGGAGCTGATCGAAGATGCGCGCGAGACCCTGGGCGACATGGCGCGGAACCCGGATTACGAGGCCCTGCAAAGCGATCTCGAGTCGGCCCGCGGTGTGCTGATCTTTCCCCGGGTGATCCGGGGCGGCTTTTTCGTCGGCGGCTCCGGCGGCCTCGGGGTCTTCATGGCCTGGGACGAGGAACGCGGGGACTACAGCCCGGTGGCCTTCTACTCCCTCGGCTCGGTGAGTCTCGGAATCCAGTTCGGGGGCGAGGTCGCGGAGGTGATCATCATTGCGCGGAGCCGGAACGCGGTGGATTCGATGTTCGCCGACGTCTTCCGGCTCGGTGGCGATGCATCGGTGGCCGCGGGGCCAGTGGGTGCCGGGCGCAGCGCGACCGTCACGGCGGACTTCGTCTCCTACGCACGCTCGCAGGGGGCCTTCCTCGGCATGAGCCTTGAGGGCTCGCGACTGCGCGTCCGCGACGACTTCAACCAGGCCTACTACGGCGAGGAACTGCGCCCCGTGCACATCATCGAGGCCCGGCGGGTCGACAACCCCGGCACCCATGCGCTGCGGGAGGAACTTGCGTCCTATCGTCTGCCGTCCGCGG
>JAGTVE010000269.1 GCA_018224485.1 Thioalkalivibrio sp.
CCGTCATCCACCGCTTCATGTTGCGCAGGAACACCCCGCCGGTGATCGACAGCCCCCGCAGCACCTCGAACAGGTAGAAGCTCTCCCACCACCCGAGCTTCGGCTCGTTCCAGTACTTGCGCCGGCGGTCGATGACCTTCGGGCGTTTTCGGTCGCCCACGGGCTGTCGATGTTGCGGCGCGCTCACAGGCAATCCCCGCGCCGCTGCAAGGAAAGACTCACGGTCTTCGCCCCCTTCCATCTCCCGCATACGGTTGCCCTACGGGCCTTCCGGTCTTCAGGCGCCATCCCAACCTTCGCGGGCGGGATCGGGGTGGGCACAACCGGATCGTAGGAGGCCATGGATGGCCGACTTCGAGCGCCCATGGACGGCTCGAGCGAGTCCGGTTGTGCCCACCCCGGTCCCGTCCCACACCCTGACGCAGGAACACCCCAGCCACGGCCCATGGTTGGCCTCAGCGGGTCCGGTTGTATCCAGCCCTGTCCCGCCCCAGCCGCGGCTCCAGGCACTACCGCAAGCCCGGCCCGGCCCATCACGCCCCCAACCCCCCGAGCGCCCAAACGGCGATCGCGGTGACCAGCAGGTTGATCAGCGCCAGCGGCAGCAGAAAGCGCCAGGCAAAGCGCAGCAGCTGATCGTAGCGGAAGCGTGGCAGGGACCAGCGCACCAGGATCAGGAAGCTGCACATCACGAAGACCTTCACCCAGAACACGGTGACCTGCAGCAGCACGACCAGCACGTGGGGCAGCGCGACCTCCATGCCGCCGGGAAGCAGCAGCCCGGCATCGTTCATGTACGGCAGGTTGTAGCCGCCCAGGAACAGCGTGGTGAACAGCGCCGCGATGATCGCGATGTGGATGAATTCCGCGAACATGAACAGGCCCATCTTCATCGCGCTGTACTCGGTGAAGTAGCCCGCGATCAGCTCCGACTCCGCCTCCGGAAGATCGAAGGGAATGCGCTGGTTCTCCGCCTGCGCCGCGACCAGGAACAGGATGGCGGCGAAGGGCTGCAGGAAGATCCCCCAGGCCGGCAGGAAGCCGAACAGCAACTGCGACTGCTGCTCCACGATGCTGACCAGGTTCACCGTGCCGTAGATCAGGATGAGGCCGATCACCGTCAGTCCCACCACGAGCTCGTAGGAAATCATCTGCGAGCCCGCGCGCACTGCACCCAGCAGAGAGAACTTGTTGTTCGAGGACCAGCCGGCCAGCATCGCGCCGATCACCGCGATGCCACCAAGCGCGAACACGACCAGCAGGCCGGCATCCAGCGGCGCCACCTGCATCGAGTAGCTGCGGTCGCCGAAGAACTCGGATGGCCCCTCGAACCAGCCGAAGAAGGTGCCGGGGACCAGTTCGCCACCGAAGGGAATCACCGCGAAGACGGCCAGCACCGGCACGAAGGCGAACCAGGGCGCGAGCGCATAGGCCACCCGGTCGTAGGAGTTCGGCTTCCAGTCCTCCTTCAGCAGCATCTTGAGGCCGTCGGCGAGACCGTGGAACAGGCCCCACCACACCAGCCGCACCTGGGTGAAGGGGATGCGCAGATAGGCGCGGTTGGCCCCGATGCGGTCGGACATGATCGCGCTCTGCTTGCGCTCGACCCAGGTCAGGATCAGCCCGACCGTCATCAGCATCAGCACCGCGTAGACGATGAAGGTACCGTGCACCACGAGGTCCTGGATCATGCGCGACCCCTGGCGCCGCCGGGTGCGGCGAGCAGCGGAAAGAGGGTCTCGGCGTCGATCACGCCCTCCGGACGGGGCTGGCAGGGCTCGAAGGCACTGACCACTCCCTCGAAGTTCGTGTAATGCCCGCGCCGCTCCGTCTGTATGCTGAGCGGGATGAAGACGTCGGCGTGACCGACCTCGGGCAACAACCAGGAGCCGAGGAACACGATCCTCGCGCCGCGCGGCAGTTGGGCGAAGTCCACGCCCTCGCCCCACACCAGAATCAGGTCCGCATCCTCGGGGATCTCGGGCGCGTCGCTGCCGAACAGGGCCTGTGCCGCCCGGGTATTCGGGTTCTTGTCGGCACGGATCAGCAGTTCGTCCTCGACCATCTCGCCCTCTTCCGGAAGCCGGTCGGGCTTCACGAAGCTGGTGAAGGATTGCCCCAGCGCACTCTGGAAGGCACGGACTTCCTCGTTCGAGGCCCAGCTCGACACCAGCGCGATGCCTCGGGTGGACTCCGCGATCAGCGCGCGCGTCGCCTCGATCGCCTCCATCATGGTCACCCCGGCCCCCTTCTGCAGCGCCTGCTCCGCCCGCGGACGTTCCAGCACTTCGCCCAGGTCCCGGCCCCTGTTGCAGATCCAAGGGCCGTTCACGCGCGGGTTCTCAAGCGGCGTCACACGCAGGATCCGGGTATTGCGAGAGGGGTCGAGCGCCTTCAGGTGCCACTCCGGCTTGCGGTGCCACAATTGCACGGTGCAGCCTCGTGCGCAGCGGGGGCAGACCGACGGGGTGGCTTCGAGGTACCAGACACGGGCCTGATGAAGAAACGAGCGGGACAGCAGCGCCCCCACGGGGCAGATGTCGATCACGTTGTCCGAATAGGGATCGTCGTCCAGCGTGCGGCCCTCGGCCGGGCGTACCAGCGCTGAGTCACCGCGGTACTCGATGCCGAGCACGTCGGACCCCGACACCTCGCGGGTGAAGCGCACGCAGCGTGAACAGAGGATGCAGCGCTCGTTGTCCAGCAGGATGCGGCTGGACAACGGATAGAGCTTCGTGCTCTTCAGCTTCGGATCATGGGAGAGCGCGGGTTCGCCGTTGTAGGCGTAGTGGTAATCCTGCAGCGTGCACTCGCCGGCCTTGTCGCAGATCCCGCAGTCCACCGGGTGGTTCAGCAGGATGAATTGCAGCATCGCCTTGCGCTGGGCGCGCACCGTCTCGGAGTCGGTCTCGATCCGCATGCCATCCACCACCGGCATGTTGCAGGCGATGCCGACCCCGCGCCCCTCCTGTTCGACCAGGCACACGCGGCAGTTGCCGACGATCGACAGCTCCGGATGCCAGCAGAAATGGGGCACGTAGAAACCGTTTGCCAGCGCCGCCTGGAGCACGGTTCGGTGCTCGCCGGTATCCACCGCCTCGCCGTTGATGAAGATCACCGGCACTCCAGGTTTCCCCCGAACTTCGACCGCCCGTGCTCGACGTAGTAATCGAATTCGTCGCGAAAGTTGTCAAGCATCGCGGTCGCCGCGTAGCCGGCGGCATCGCCGAGGCCGCAGATGGTGGTGCCGTCGTTGGAGCGGGCGATGTGGTAAAGGGTGCCAATGTCCTCGGCACGGCCCTCGCCCGCCACGATACGGTCGATGACGCGGTGCATCCAGCCGGTCCCTTCCCGACAGGGCGTGCACTGACCGCAGGACTCGTGACGGTAGAAGCGCAGCATGATCTGCAGCAGGCGCACCATGCAGGTCCCCTCCGCGATCACGATCATGCCGCCGGAGCCGAGCGACGAGCCGGCCGCGCGCAGCACCTCGTGATCCAACGTCATGCCCTCGACCTCGCCAGGGGTCAGCACCTTCGCATCCCTGC
>JAGTVE010000270.1 GCA_018224485.1 Thioalkalivibrio sp.
ACTCGAGGTCCTCCAGCACATTGTCGCGGGTGAGCATGCGGACACGGATCAAACCGCCCGGGGCCTTGTGCAGGCCCTCCACCAGATACGTGCCGGCGGCGATCTTGACCCCGGTGGTCACCACGCGGCGCCCCTTCTGATAGACCCATTCGGGGTCCTGCAGAAGGCCGTGCACGCTCTCCAGCGCCTCCTCCTCGGCGGGGGTCAGACGCGATTCCTCGGGCCGATACCCCAGGTGTTCCTCGATCGCGCCGAGGAACAACGACTTCACGCGCTCGCGTTCGGGGGGACGTCCGAGCTCGCGCGTCAGGGTGGTCATGTAGTCCTGCATGCCCTGGCGCAGCTTGTCGCGGAACTTCTCCGAGCTCACCTTCAGGCAGCGGGCCATTGTGTCCATGTCGAAATCGAACATGAAGCTGCCGACCATCACCGTCGCGTCATTGATCCGTGCCGAGCCCGTGCCGCCGATCTTGCGTCCGTTCACGTGGATGTCGTTCACCGGCCGAAAGACCGCCGCCACCCCGAGGGCCTGATAGGTGGCCAGCACCGGCGCGATGAAATGCGAGTAGATGGCCTCCACCCGGGCCGGCGCCAGACGGTACGGGTAGACGAAGTGGAAGAACAACTGGTCGCGGTTGAGATACACCGCTCCGCCGCCCACATCGCGCCGGATGATCGGCAGACCGTGGGTCTCGCAGTACGCGATATCGACCTCCTGGTCGATGTCCTGATGCAGCCCCACGGAAACGAAGGGGTCGGTCGGGTTCACCAGCGTGACCACCGGGTCGTCGCCCTCCTTCATGCTCTCCGCTACCGCATGGAAGGTAGCCATCGACTCCAGTGGCGGGACGTACCCGGCATCGATCACTCGAATTCTGTTCATCCAGCATTCCTCAATCGCTGTTGCCTTCTCAGATAGACCTCCGCGACCTCCAGGTCCTCCGGCCGCGTGATCTTGATGTTCATCGGACTGCCTTCAACGATACGGGGATGCTCCCCCGCGAACTCCATCGCGCTGGCCTCGTCGGTTACCGCGACACCCGAGGCCGCGGCCGCATCCAGTGCCTCGCGAAGGGCCCGCAAACGGAACATCTGCGGCGTCAGGGCCCGCCACACGCGGCTGCGATCCAGCGTATGCTCCACCCGTTCCCCGGTGCCCGCGAGTTTCAGGGTATCGCTGCTTGGGGCCGCCAGGAGGCCGCCAACCGGGTCATGCTGCAGCAGGCTGATCAGGCGGTCCAGGTCTTCGGGGGGAAGGCACGGCCGTGCGGCATCGTGCACCAGCACCCAGTCTTGCGGTCCCGCCCGGCCGGCCAGGAACCCGAGGCCGTTGCGCACCGAGTCGGCGCGCTCGGCACCACCCGTCACCAGGAACAGGCGGCCTCCCGCGTTCGGGAGCTCCATCGCGTCGGAATCGGCGCCCGATCCGACGACCAGCACCACCCCGCGGATCGCCGGATGTTCGAGGAAGATGCCCAGGGTGTGCTCGAGCACGGACCGCGAGCCGAGCCTCAGGAACTGCTTCGGCCGCTCCCCCCCCATGCGCCGGCCGACGCCCGCCGCCGGGATCAGCGCCCAGAGCGCGGGCGCGCGGTCCTCAGTCATTGCGCGGGTCCTCCGGCTCCACTCGCATTCCCACGCCCGGATCGACCGGCAGGAAGAAGATCTCGTCCTCGCGGATCATGCCGAGGTCCCGCCGTGCCCGCTCTTCGACTGCGTCACTGCCACTGCGCAGATCTTCCACCTCCGCCTCCAGCGCCCGATTCCGGCTGCGCAGCTCCTCGTTCTGGATCTGCTGGAGGCGATTCGCCTCGCGCAACTCCAGGACATCGCGCCAGTTTCCCTCGCCGAACCATAACGACCACTGCAGGCCGATCAGCGCCGCGAGCAGCAGGCCCAGGAGCCAGCGCATCAGGCCCGGTCCAAATGGATGAAGTCAGCCACACCGACGCGCCAGGCGTTCGCGCGCGCGGCATTGGATCCACCGCACCGCAACTCAATCGCGCCGCCAGCCCCGGCCATCCCGATCCGACGCCGGCCAGCGCATCAGCGCGGGCGCGCCGGGAAGGCGTCGAGACCCGGGTAGCGTGCCCCGGAGCCCAGCATCTCCTCGATCCGGATCAGCTGGTTGTACTTGGCGACACGATCCGAGCGGGACAGGGAGCCCGTCTTGATCTGCCCGACCCCGCTTGCCACGGCCAGATCCGCGATGGTCACGTCCTCGGTCTCGCCCGAGCGGTGCGAGATCACCGCACTGTAACCGGCCTCGCGCGCCATCGCGATCGCCTCCAGGGTCTCGGTCAGCGTTCCGATCTGGTTCACCTTGATCAGGATCGAATTGGCGACGCCCCGGTCGATGCCGTCCCGCAGGATACGGGTGTTGGTGACGAAGAGGTCGTCCCCGACCAGCTGCACCCGGCCACCGAGCCTGTCGGTCAACCGCTTCCAGCCATCCCAGTCATCTTCGGCCAGGGCATCCTCGATGGTGAGGATCGGGTACTGGTCGACCCAGTCCGCGAGATAGTCGATGAATTCTTCGGCCGAGAAGTCACGCCCCTCGGAGGCCAGGCGATAGCGGCCGTCCCGGTAGAATTCCGAGCTGGCGCAGTCCAGACCGATCCAGATGTCCTCGCCGGCCCGAAAACCCGCCTGCTCGATCGCCTCGAGGATCACCTCCACCGCGGCCGCATTGGACGGCAGGTCGGGCGCAAAGCCGCCTTCGTCGCCCACCCCGGTGCTCAGCCCCCGCTTCTGGAGCAGCTTCTTCAGCGCATGAAAGATCTCCGCACCGTAGCGCACGGCCTCGGTCAGGCTGCCGGCACCGACAGGCACGATCATGAATTCCTGCATGTCGACGCTGTTGCTCGCGTGGGCGCCGCCGTTGACGATGTTCATCATCGGTACCGGCAGCACGGCGGCATCCGCACCGCCCAGACTCCTGAACAGTGGCAGTCCGACCTCCGCAGCCCGCGCATGGGCCACGGCCAGCGACACGGCCAGCACCGCGTTCGCGCCGAGCCGCTCCTTGTTCGCCGTGCCATCGAGTTCGATCATGCGCCGGTCGGCCGCCTCCTGGTCGGCCTCGGTGCCGCGCAGGGCATCGCGCAGTTCGCCGTTGACATGAGCCACCGCACGGCGCACCCCCTTGCCGCCGTAGCGCGCCTCTCCGTCCCGCAACTCGATCGCCTCACGGGCGCCGGTCGATGCGCCCGACGGCACCGCCGCACGGCCACGCGCACCGGAATCCAGGACCACGTCGGCCTCGACAGTCGGATTACCCCGGGAGTCCACGATCTCCCGGCCATGCACATCGGCAATCAAAGCCATGATTCTCTCCTTGAAGGAAGCGTCCCGGATGCCCTCCGGGCTGCCGTCGGAATTCAGGAAGGGCGGCCTCAGCCGAGGCCGAACGCCGCCTCCGCGAGCGGGCGCGCCTTCACGGCGCGGTCCAGTTCAACGAGGGTCTCCAGCAGGTTCCGCAGCAGCGGCAGTGGCCACGCGTTGGGGCCATCGGACAGCGCCTGCTCAGGATCGGGATGGGTCTCCATGAAGAGTCCAGACACGCCCGCCGCCACGGCGGCGCGCGCCAGCACCGGCACGAACTCGCGCTGCCCGCCGGACACCGCACCGAGGCCGCCGGGCTGCTGCACCGAATGCGTCGCGTCGAAGACCACCGGACAACCCGTCCGGCGCATCACCGCGAGACCCCGCATGTCCGAGATCAGCGTGTTGTATCCAAAGGAGACGCCGCGCTCGCAGACCATGATCCGCTCGTTCCCGGCCTCGCGCGCCTTGGCCACCACGTTGTCCATGTCCCAGGGGGCGAGGAACTGGCCCTTCTTGATGTTCACCGGAAGCCCCTGGCGGGCAACATTCTGGATAAAGTTCGTCTGCCGGCACAGGAAGGCCGGGGTCTGCAGCACGTCCACGACCTCGGCGACCTCACCGAGCGGGGTATCCTCGTGCACGTCGGTCAGCACCGGAACATTCAAGGACTTCCTAACATTTTCAAGGATCTGCAGACCTTTATTCATGCCCAGTCCGCGGAAACTCCGGGTGGAGGAGCGGTTCGCCTTGTCGAAGGACGACTTGTATATGAACGGAATGCCCAGCGCGGTGGCCATCTCCGCGAGCGTCCCGGCCGTATCCAGCGCGAGCTGCTCGGACTCGATCACGCAGGGGCCCGAGATCAGGAACAGCGGCCGGTCCGGACCGACCTGGAATCCGCAGAGATCCATGGGCAGGGTCACGCGACGGACTGCTTGGCCAGGGTGGCCTTGGCTTCCTGATAGCGCCGGGCGGCGCTGACGAAGCCGGTGAACAGCGGATGCCCGTCCCGCGGTGTCGAGGTGAACTCGGGATGGAACTGGCAACCGATGAACCACGGGTGCTCGGGCAGCTCGACCGCCTCGACCAGGTTCTGGTCCTCGGAACGACCGGAGAAGACCATCCCGGCCTGCTGCAGACGTTCCGCGTAGGCGTTGTTGAACTCGTAGCGGTGGCGGTGCCGCTCCTGGATCCGTGGCTTGGCATAGGTCCGCGCCATCAGGGTACCCTCCACCAGCGCCGCGGTCTGCGCGCCCAGCCGCATCGTGCCACCGAGATCGCCGTCCGCGTCGCGGCGCTCGACACGCCCCTCGCGATCCTGCCACTCGGTGATCAGCGCGATCACCGGATGCGGCGTGTCCGGCGCGAATTCCGTGCTGTGCGCGCCCTCCAGCCCGGCGACGTTGCGGGCGAACTCGATCACCGCCACCTGCATCCCGAGACAAATCCCGAGGTAGGGGATACCCTTTTCACGGGCGCGGCGCGCGGCCAGGATCTTGCCCTCGATGCCGCGTTCGCCGAAACCCCCGGGTACCAGGATCGCGTCCAGCCCCTCCAGCTCCGGCAACACCGCCGGGTCCGAACCCTCGAGCTTCTCGGAATCGATGTAACGGATCCGCACCCGGGTGCCGGTGTGGATCCCGGCGTGCGTCAGGGCCTCGTTCACCGACTTGTAGGACTCGGTCAGATCGACGTATTTGCCGATCATGCCGACCGTCACCTCGGACTCCGGAAACTCCATCGCGTTGACCACGTGCTTCCAGTCCGAGAGATCCGCCTGCGGCACCTCGATCCGCAGCTTGCGCAGAACAATCTCGTCAAGTTTCTGCGAGTGCAGCCAGAGTGGAATCTTGTAGATGTTGTCGACGTCGACGGCCGAGATCACCGCCTTTTCCTCGACGTTCGTGAACAACGCGATCTTCCGGCGCTCGCCCTCGGGCAGCGCCCGGGTGGAGCGGCACAGCAGCACGTCGGGCTGGATCCCGATCGAGCGCAGTTCCTTCACCGAATGCTGTGTAGGCTTCGTCTTGATCTCCCCGGCGGCCGCGATGTACGGCACCAGGGTCAGGTGGATGTAAAGCACGCTCTCCCGGCCCAGCTCCACGCCCATCTGGCGAATCGCCTCCAGGAACGGCAGGGATTCGATGTCGCCGACCGTGCCGCCGATCTCGACCAGAGCGATGTCGGCATCGGCCGCACCAGCGCGGATCGAGCGCTTGATCTCGTCCGTGATGTGCGGAATCACCTGGACCGTGCCACCCAGATAGTCGCCGCGCCGTTCCTTGCGGATCACGCTCTCGTAGATCTGGCCCGTGGTGAAGTTGTTCGCGCAGCCGGTGCGGATGCGCACGAAGCGCTCGTAGTGGCCCAGGTCGAGGTCCGTCTCGGCGCCGTCGTCGGTGACGAAGACCTCGCCGTGCTGGAACGGACTCATGGTCCCCGGATCCACGTTGATGTAGGGATCCAGCTTGAGCAAGGTGACCTTGAGCCCCCGCGCCTCGAGAATCGCACCCAGCGACGCCGATGCAATGCCCTTGCCCAGAGACGAGACCACGCCTCCGGTGATGAATACGAAACGCGTCATGCGGGCACCCGTGATAGTACGGCCGGCCAGCCGGCCGGATCGCAGCAGGAGGTTATCAAAAAGCCCCGGGGCGCTCAATCGCGTTCCGCCCCGCGAAGGACTGCCAAACGCCACGCGAAGCGTTGCGACGGCCCGTTCGGCCGCGTCAACGGGGCCAGAGTACCGCGATCAACTCGCCGTCCCGCTCGATCAGCGGCACCCGCGCCCGCCGCCAGGGAGGAATGCCGTGTTCCTGCATCAGGTTCTTGAGCGTGCGCCGTGTCCCGTCCGGCTGGCGCAGCCATTCACCTCCCCGTCGGAACCCTACCCGGACACCCTCGGGGTCCGCGATTCCGGCATCCTGCAGTTCCCGGCGGGTCAGCACACGGCCGTCGGGGAGCTGCAGTTCCGCCGCCCCCCAGGGCCAGGCCAACCCTTCGTGCGGCGGCCGGGATCCGCCGTCCTCCGCTGTGGCCAGCAGGTACAGCGCTCCGCGGTATGTCCGCAGACTGTGACCGTGCCAGTGCAGCGCGGGGCTTGCATCGGGCGCCGCCTCCTCGAGTTGCCGCAGGAACTCGAGCAGCCGCCGACGGCGCGGTGGTTCGGCGCCCGCACGGGTGATGAAGCGCCGCAGCAGCCAGGGCCTTCGGGACGCGGGCTGACTCGAGAGCCCCCGCAGATCAACGCAGTTGGGACACGGCCCCTGCAGGCCGTCGAGCAGCGGGTCCAGCAGCCCGTCGAGGACATCGGTCACTTCGGCCTGCAGTCCGGCCGCGACCCCAAGCCTCCGTTCCACCGGAAAGCGCCCGGCGAGCCGGGGCATCACCTCGCGGCGCAGGAAGTTGCGATCGAAACGCAGGTCCGCGTTGGTCGGATCCTCCAGCCACCGCAGGCCGTGCGCCTGTGCGTAGGCCGCGATCGCGGCCCCGGGGACGCAAAGTAGCGGGCGGCCCAGCCAGCAGGCTCCGATGCGGCGCATCGATGGCATCGCGGCGAGACCGGCCGGACCACTGCCCTTCAGGGCCGCGAGCAGGAAGGTCTCGGCCTGGTCGGTCGCGTGGTGCGCGGTGAGGATGCACTCGCCGGCATTTGCCCCCTGCGCGAGTGCCCGGTAGCGCAGACGGCGCGCGGCTGCCTCGACACCCTCGCCTGACCGCTCCGGCACCCGGACCTCAAGCACCCGGCACCGGTAGCCGAGTTCGTCGGCAATGCGGCGGCAGTGCTCTGCCTGGGCATCCGCCAGCGGGTGCAGGCCGTGGTGGACGTGCAGCGGCAATGCGCGGCGCTCGGGATCATGCCGTGCGAGCGCATGCAGCAGCGCGATGGAATCCCTGCCCCCGCTGAGCGCCACCCGCAGGCGATGGATCCCGGGGTGTGTGCCCAGAAATGCCTGCAGGGCCCCGTCGACCGGCTCAGGTCCCGGTTTCCTGGAAGGCGCCATAGTCCATCAGCCGCCGGTAGCGCCGCTCCAGGCGCTGGTCCGGATCGAGCGCGTCCAGCTCCTCGAGGGTCTCCAGCAGCGCGGACTTGATCCGGCTCGCCATCATCTCCGGCGCACGATGGGCACCGCCCAGGGGCTCGTCGATCACCCGGTCCACCAGCTCCAGCTCCCGCAGCCGGTCGGAGGTGATCCCGAGGGCCTCCGCCGCCTCCGGTGCCTTTTCCGCGCTCTTCCACAGGATGGAGGCGCAGCCCTCCGGAGAGATCACCGAGTAGGTCGAGTACCGCAGCATCATCGTGGAGTCGCCAACCCCGATCGCCAGCGCGCCACCGGAACCGCCCTCCCCGATCACCGTCGCGATGATCGGCGTGTCCAGACGGGACATCACCATCAGGTTCCGGGCAATCGCCTCGCTCTGACCCCGCTCCTCGGCGCCCACGCCCGGGTAGGCTCCGGGTGTATCGATGAAGGTCAGGATCGGCAGCCGGAAGCGGGCGGCCATCTCCATCAGCCGCAGGGCCTTGCGGTAGCCCTCCGGTCGCGGCATCCCGAAGTTGCGCTGGATCTTTTCCTTGGTCTGGCGCCCCTTCTGGTGGCCGATCAGCATCACTGGGCGGCCGTCCAGGCGCGCCGGACCCCCGACGATCGCCGCATCGTCAGCGTAGGCGCGGTCGCCACGCAGTTCGACGAATTCGGTGAAGATCTGCGGCACGTAGTCCAGCGTGTAGGGCCGGCGCGGGTGTCGCGAGAGCTGGGCGATCTGCCAGGGCTTGAGCTTGCTGAAGATGTTCTCCGTCAAGGCCAGACACTTTTCCTCGAGGCGCTGAATCTCTTCCTGGATGTTGACCTCGGCGTCGCCGCCGACGAAGCGCAGATCCTCGATCTTCGCCTCCAGCTCCGCGATCGGCTGTTCGAAATCGAGAAACTCCGGATTCATGCGGCCTTCCATATCTGCGCGTCCAACGCGCAGATTGTAGCGGATACGTCCGCCAGCCGCTCCCGGGCGCAGCCTCGTGCGACAGGATCAGGAAGGCCCGTAGAACAGCCGGATGCTACTCTCGGGACCGAGCGTCTCGTTCAGACGGCGCAGCAGCTGCTCATCGGGACAGAGCTGCCAGTCCTCCGGCAGCTGCAGATCGACCCAGACATCCTCCCGCCGATAGTGCAGACGCAAGCGGCAGGATCCGGACGGGCACTGGGTGATCACCTGATGCAGCGAACGCACCTGCTCCGAGCGCAGCGCCGCCAGGCTGAGGTCCAGCACCCGCGCCCACTCGGCACGGGCCTCGTCCAGCGTCAGCACACGCTGAGCCCGCATGCGGATACCCCCGGCATAGTCATCCAGCGCGACCGTGCCCTCGACGACGATCAGTGTGTCCGCACACAGGTGCTCCTGATACTGGCGGTAGTCCTCGTTGAAGAGCACGACCTCGGCGCGGCCGGTCTGGTCGTCCAGCGTCACGATCGCCATCCGTCCGTTCTGGGTGTTGCGCAGCCGGATACCCACCACCAGTCCGGCGATCCGCGCCGTGTCCTGTCGCCTGCGCCGGGACTGGCCGTTGTCCGGCCGGCTCTCCAGCTGCGCCGCGAGGGCCTGCAGGGTGGTGCCGGTCAGGCATCGCAGCTCCTCCCGGTAGCGCGCGATCGGGTGCCCGGTCAGGTATAGCCCGAGCGTCTCCTTCTCGCCCCGCAGCCGCTCGTCCTCAACCATTTCGGGAAGGGTCTCGAATTCCGGCAGCACCGCGCTGGCGGGCTCACCGAACAGGTCGACGACGCCCAGCTTCGCGTTGCGGCCGGCCTGTTCGGCGGCCCCGACCGCCAGCGGTATCGTGGCCAGAAGCGTCGCGCGGTTCGGCCCGATCCGGTCCAGCGCTCCGGCGCGGATCAGGATCTCCAGGACCCGCTTGTTCAGCTTGCCCAGATCGACCCGCTGGCAGAGATCCACGAGGCTGTGGAACCCCGAACCGCCCTCGCGTGCGCGCAGGAGCGTGTCGATCGCCGATTCGCCCACTCCCTTGATCGCGCCGAGCCCGTAGACGATGGTCTGCGCGTCTATTGCCGCGAAGCGGTAGGCGGACCGGTTGACGTCTGGCGGCACCACCTTCAGCCCGAGGCTTCGGCACTCGTCGATCAGCCCGACCACCTTGTCAGTGTTGTCCATGTCCGCCGACAGGACCGCCGCCATGAACGGTGCCGGATAGTGGGCCTTCAGCCAGGCGGTCTGGTAGGCCAGCAGGGCATAGGCGGCCGAATGCGACTTATTGAAGCCGTAGCCCGCGAATTTCTCCATCAGGTCGAAGATGTAGGTCGCGGTCTTCTCGGGAACGCCCCGGCCCAAGGCTCCCTGGACGAAGATCTCCCGCTGCTTGGCCATCTCCTCGGGCTTCTTCTTGCCCATCGCCCGGCGCAGCAGGTCGGCGCCGCCCAGCGTGTAGTTCGCGAGCACCTGGGCGATCTGCATCACCTGCTCCTGGTACAGGATCACGCCATAGGTGGGCTTCAGGATCGGCTCCAGGTCCGGGTGCGGGTACTCCACCCGGGCCCGGCCGTGCTTGCGGTCGATGAAGTCGTCGACCATGCCGGACTGCAGCGGGCCCGGACGGTACAGCGCGACCAGCGCGATCACGTCCTCGAAGCTGTCCGGCTGCAGACGCCGGATCAGGTCCTTCATGCCGCCGGATTCGAGCTGGAACACCGCCGTGGTCTGGTGGGCCTGCAGCAGCCGGAAGGCGGCCGGATCGTCCAGCGGGATCCGGTCGAGGTCGACGTCCTTGCCGTCCGGGAGCTGGCGGATCGCCTCGAGCGCCCAGTCGATGATGGTCAGCGTGCGCAGCCCGAGAAAGTCGAACTTGACCAGGCCGACCGCCTCCACGTCGTCCTTGTCGAAGTGGGTCACCAGGCTTCCACCGCCCGGTTCGCAGTAGAGCGGCGAGAAGTCGGTCAGGGCCGACGGCGCAATCACCACCCCGCCCGCGTGCTTGCCCGCGTTGCGCGTGAGGCCCTCGAGCTTCAGCGCGAGTTCCAGGATGCCGCGCACCTCCTCGTCCTCCTCGTGGAGTGCCTTCAGTTCCTCGCTCTCCCCGAGCGCGCGGGTCAGGGTCATCCCGAGTTCAAAGGGGATCAATTTCGCGATGCGATCGACGAAGCCGTACCCGTGCCCAAGTACGCGACCGCAGTCGCGGACCACCGCCTTCGCCGCCATGGTCCCGTGGGTGATGATCTGCGACACCCGATCGCGACCGTAACGCTCCGCCACGTATTCGATCACCCGGTCCCGCCGGTCCATGCAGAAATCGATGTCGAAGTCCGGCATCGACACCCGTTCCGGATTCAGAAATCGCTCGAATAGAAGATCGTAACGCAATGGATCCAGATCGGTTATTCCCAAGGAATAGGCGACCAGCGAGCCGGCGCCGGAACCGCGGCCGGGGCCCACGGGTATCTGGTTGTCGCGGGCCCAGCGAATGAAGTCCGCAACGATCAGGAAATAGCCCGGGAAACCCATCTGGCAGATCACCTCGAGTTCGCGATCGAGCCGCGCGGCATATTCCGCAGCCTCCGCGAAGCGATGCCGTTCGAGGCGTGCATCCAACCCCTCCTGCGCGCTCACCCGCAGGTGTTCCTCCACGGAACGGCCATCCGGAACCGGAAAGTCCGGCAGCACCGACTGTCCCAGAGACAGCTGCACGCTGCAGCGGCGGGCGATCGCCACGCTGTTGGCGAGCGCCTCGGGGATATCCGAGAAGAGCTCGGCCATCTCTTCGGGGCTGCGCAGGTATTGCTGGTCGCTGTACCGGCGCGGCCGCCGCGGATCGGCCAGGACCACCCCATCGTGGATGCACACGCGCGCCTCGTGTGCCTCGAAGTCCGACGCCTCCAGGAACCGCACGTCGTTCGTGGCCACCACCGGCAGCCCGAAGGCCTCGGCCGCCGTCAGCGCGGACGCGATCCACGCCTCTTCTCCCGGACGCCCGGTCCGGGTGAGTTCGAGGTAGAAGCGCTCCGGGAACAGGGCCAGCCAGGGGTCGAGCAGTTCCCGGGTCAGGGTGACGGGGCTTCCGGAGCCCTTCGCGAAGATCCCGTCGGTGGTACCTGACAGGGCGATCAGCCCGTCCGTGCAGCCATCGAGCCACTCGAGGTCCAGCCTTGGCACCCCCTTGTCCTGTCCCTCCTGCCAGGCCCGGCTGATCAGGCGGGTCAGATGTCGGTAGCCCTCGCCGTTCTGAGCGAGCAGGGTGAGCCGCGCGAGCGAGCCGTCCGGCCGGGTGTTACGCAGCAGCACATCCGCCCCGACGATGGGCTGCACGCCCGCCCCCAGTGCAGCCTTGTAGAACTTCACCAGCCCGAAGAGATTGCAGTGGTCGGTGAGCGCTACGGCCGGCATGCCGGCGTCCGTGACCCGGCTGACCAGCGGCTTGAGCCGTACCAGTCCGTCCACCAGCGAGTACTCGGAATGGACCCGCAAGTGCACGAACCCGGTCATTGCCAGAACTCCAGGACGCGCTGGATGCCGAGGCTTCGGGCCACGGGCGCGAAGCTGCGACGGTGCTCCGGGCAGGGACCGTGGCGTTCCAGTGCGCGCAGATGTTCAGGCGTCGCGTAACCCACGTGACGATCGAAGCCGTACACCGGATACCGGTCGTGCAGTTCCACCAGCAGCGCATCCCGGGCGACCTTGGCAATGATGGAGGCCGCGCTGATCGCGGGAATGGACCCGTCGCCACCAATGACGGCGGTGGCGCGCCAGGGTCCTTCCGGCGTGAAGCGCCCGTCCACCATCAGCTCCCCGGGCAGGCCGGGAAGGGCGAGCACCGCACGCCGCATCGCCAGCAGGGTCGCGTGATGGATGTTCAGCCGGTCGATCTCGGCAGCACTGGCGCTGCCCAGCGCCCAGGCCTCGGCCTCCTCGCGCAGGATGGCCGCGAGGGCCTCGCGCCGCGGTGCGTCGAGCTGCTTCGAGTCGGCAAGCCCGACGACCGCGCAGGGCTCGGGAAGGATCACCGCCGCAGCCACGACAGGCCCCGCCAGTGGCCCCCGGCCCACTTCATCCACCCCCGCGAATCCCCGCACC